>PEAC01000091.1 GCA_002753305.1 Nitrospirae bacterium MYbin6 | reverse complement strand
GGGCCTTGTCACCCGAAGGGGCGTAACGAAGTGAAGCAGTTTGCTCCTTTGCAAACTTGACAAGCCCGTTTAGTGTAGGCTACCGTCTTTTAGAACGAGGGGGGGGGAAGCCATTAATTATCAGGTGATACCGACTATTATGTCAATACCACTTGCTTCCCTCCTCTTCTTTGGATTGACACAGTTTGTTGTACAGTCTCTTTTATCGCTTCTATTGCCAGCTTTGCCTTGAAATCCTTGCTAAATTGCCTCCTACCTTTCATCTCTATCCCTCCTTCTGAAACTATAGGCTCTATTTTAACCTATTGTCTCATTTTTGGGTCCCACTACAGGCATTGGGTTGTATATGGCAAAAAACATCATAGAAAAAAATATGGGCGGCAGGTTCACAGCAAGAAATATCAACAATGGTGCAGAATTCAGGATAGAGGTCTAAGCCGTTACGAATGAAAGATTTGATTATTTCCACCGATTAGGTTATTATAAACGAAGGAGGTACTTTATATGAGAAAAATTATAATCATATCGCTGTGTCTGTTTATTGTGTCCGCGTCCATGTTCGTACCGGAGGCGTACTCATGGTATACTGACTGTAACGCGACAACCGCTAAGGATACGAGTTTTACCAATCCTGGTAGGGCTTTCCCTTCAGGTGGCGAGCAGTACTGTGGAATGGTCTTCTTTCGTATTAAAAAAGATATAGGAAAACCAGCTGAGGCCGAAGTCTTTAAAGGCAACTTCGACGAGGTACTAAAAGAAGCCCCCAAACCCACTAAGAAGGAACTTGAACTAGGAGATAAATAACCAAGCTAAACTGTCATGGCCGGTGTGTCTTTGGCACATACCGGCAGTACCGGCGCTATTAACAGGAGGTCTGATTCGGGGTGTGTACTAACATGCCTCAATTTTATTCTATGGCAAAGATATTAGTTATAGACGATGAGTCTATTATCAGGGACAGGTTAAGAAACCTCCTGCTGCTTGACGATTACACGGCATATGCGGCAGAAAACGGTGTCGAAGGGCTAAAGCTGTTTGACAGCGAATGCCCGGATGTTGTCGTAGCCGATATTAAAATGCCTAAGATGGACGGCATTGAGGTCTTAAAACGGGTGAAAATGAGGAATAAGACCGCCGAAGTTATCTTCATAACTGGCCACGGAGGCGTCGATACCGCTATTGAGGCCATGAAAGAAGGCGCCTTTGGATATATTCAAAAACCCATTGAGTACGATGAACTCAGGATTGAAATCGAAAAGGCCCTGGAAAAACAATCCATGCAGGCCAAAATCGATTCATACGTCATGGAACTCGAAAGAAGCGTCAACGAATGGGAGATAACGTTTAACTGCGTAAGCGACTGCCTCTCCATCCACGACGAGGAATATAATATTGTCAAGACCAATAAGGCATTTGTCAATACCTTCGGCTTTAGGGAGAATGAGCTGCACGGCAAACCATGCTATGAGCAATTCGGATGTATCGAAATAGATATCTCAGAGTGTCTTAACACCAAAGCCCGCGAAAGCAGGGAATCGTGTATGAAGGAAATATTTTATCCGGAGCTTAATTCATATTTCGAGATAACCGCTTCGCCTATATTCGACAGTGAGGGCGGGTTTAAAGGCTCTATTCACATATTTAAGGACATTACACAGAGGAAACTCTATGAGGATAAGATCAATGCCTCACTCCAGGAGAAAACCCTCCTGTTGCGGGAAATTCACCACAGGGTCAAAAACAACATGGAGATTATCTCAAGCCTCATCGAGCTGCATATCGAAGACATCGACGACAAGAGAGTTGTAGATATGTACGGTGAGATGAAAAGCAGGATACGCTCCATGTCCCTTGTACACAAACAGTTATACCAGACCGAAAATCTATCCAAGGTCAACTTTGGAGAATACATTGAAGAACTCGTGGCGGACATCCTTAATTCCTACTGTATCGACGCATCGCTGGTCTCCGTTGCCATAGACGCTGACAATGTTTGCATTGGCATGGACACCGCGATGCCCTGCTGCCTGATTATAAACGAACTCGTGACGAACTCCCTCAAGCACGCCTTCACGGATGCCGCAACCGGGCAGCTCCAGATATCCCTGAAGAATGTTGGGGACAAGTTGTATGAATTGGTGGTCAGGGATAACGGCAAGGGTATCCCTGATGGGTTTGACTTAAACAAATCGTCTTCGCTTGGACTAAAACTGATTCGCACACTGGGGGAGTATCAACTAGGTGGGAAGATTGAAATGAACACAAAAGACGGCATGGAGTTTAAATTGCAATTTAAAGAGTTGGAATATAAAAAGCGAATCTGATATTATATTATTTTAATTAAGAGGGGAAAGGGTGGAAAGTGCAAGGGTACAGGTTGTAGAAGACGAGGGGATAATTGCGATGAGCCTGACTCGTAAGCTGCAGAAGCTGGGCTATATCGTCACGGCGGCCGTTCCGTCATCCGAGGAGGCTGTCAAAAGGGCCGAGGCGGACAGGCCCGATGTAATATTGATGGATATAGCGATTCAGGGCGCTATGGATGGAATCGATACCGCCGCGGAAATTACTAAACGATTCGACATACCCATAATATTTATGACCGCCTACGCGGATGAATCCCTGCTTGAGCGCGCAAAGATAACCGAACCGTATGGCTACATCGTAAAACCATCCACAGACAAAGAGATTCACATAATGATAAAGATGGCCCTCTACAGGCATAAAATGGACGAATACCGCAAGTCTGCGCAATATAAGGAAACACTCCTGAGGGAGATTCACCATAGGGTAAAGAACAACTTTCAGATAATCACCAGCCTCCTTAGCCTCCAGGCGGAAAACATAACAGACAGAAATATGCTTAACGTCTTCATAGACAGCTATAACCGGATAAAGGCAATGGCCTCCATTCACACGAAGCTCTACCAGTCTGCCGACCTGTCGGCCCTGGACTTTGACGAGTATATCAGGGAACTCTGCACGGAGCTGATTGACTCATATGAGCTTAGTCCGGTAAAGCCCACGTTAAGGCTGCAGATGAATACCAGGACCGTTACGATTGACATTGCGATTCCCTGCGGGCTGATAATCAACGAGATAGTCTCCAATTCGATGAAATATGCCTTTACCGGCAGGCCGGACGGTGAGATTTTCATTGGTTTTAACAAGGACGAGGACGATAATTACGTTATGATTGTCGGCGATAACGGCACAGGCATACCAAGCGATTTCGATCTAACCAAGTCGCGCTCGTTAGGTATGCGCCTGGTGGATGACCTGGCGACGAAAAAACTAAAGGGCAGCATCGACATAGATACGGCAGCCGGTACTGTATATAAGATTGCCTTTAAGAAATCTAAACCTGAGAATCTGAGCGAGAAAAACGGATGAACATACCGGAAAAAAGAACCATAGGCGGCATTGTCGGCAATACCTCGCTAACACTGAAGATTGCAGCCATTATGGTAGTCTTGGGCATAACCCTGGGCATCGTGTTAAATAATTTACATGGAAAGATGCTGAAGGAGCAGTTTAACTTGCAGCTCAAGGAAAGATTAGAGGGTGAAAGCAGCGAAAACAGGCAGATTTTCGACGATTATTTTTTAGATTACCATCGCAGCGTAGTGGCCCTGGCAACCAACTATGCCATGTACTCCTATGAGGCAAACATGGTATGGGAAAGCGGCAAAGCGGCGAAGATATATGAAATGGATGAAATCCCTCCGTGGCTGCCAAGGTCGTCGGTTCTCAAGTATTACGTAGGCATCGACTATGCGGCGCTCTATGACAATAATGGAATGCTCAGAGAGGTATATAAGGCGCACACCGACCCTCTGCCTGCCGAATTCAGCAATTTGCCACAACTGCGCCTGCCTCCAGGCATATCTTTTATGACCCGCTTAAGCGGCGTTGGTTTTGTCCTTGCCTCCGGGGATGTAAAAGACACCACCGGCAGGAAGGTTGGCACTCTTGTAATTGCCCATTACACCAATAACGATTTGCTTACAGATGCTATGGGGCCTCTGTCGGACAGAAGAACCGTGGTACTGGCCGACGCGAAAGACCATACCATCATTGCAATTAACAAGCCTGAGCTGATAACGAATGAGAAGACACTTGAAAATCTGAAGGATAATTTTATGTTTGGCGGCAAGTCTTTTTTAGATTATGGTGAAAACGAACTTAGTCTGATGTTTGCCTCGTTAATCCCTCTAAGCGACATCAATAAACTCAGAGAAAAGGTACTCTCAGGCAACATGCGGTTTAATATTATTGCCGGCGTTGCCCTTATATTGTCTTTCATAGTGATAATACTCTATATCACAACGCGTATCAGGAGGCTGGATAAATATGTGGCGGATGTCTCAATAAAACACTTGGGCTTAGAGCCGCCCGGCTCACTCGCAGGCGACCAACTCCGTGTCCTTGAACAGAGGTTTCACCGCCTGTTTGACGAGATCCTAGAGTCTAAATCGCTGCTTGAGAAACGGGCCCTGGACCTGGAGAAAATCAACCATGAACTACAAGAGGCTACGGCGCAGTTGATCCAGTCGGCCAAGCTCTCGGCCCTCGGCGAGCTTACCGCCGGTATCGCCCACGAGCTGAACCAGCCCTTAAACGGTATTAAAATAATCTGCCAGTCTATCCTGAAAGATATGCAAAAGGGCCGTCATAACCCTGATGAACTAGGTACTGATCTTGCCGACGTAGTGGAGCAGGTCGATAAAATGGCGGCAATCATTGACCATATGCGGATATTCACGCGCCGTACTGAAGGTATGACCACACAACTTATGGATATAAACTCAATCATTGAAGGGCCTTTTAAGCTCTTAAACCAGCAGTTGAAAATAACCGGAATTGTAGTAACAAAGAATCTGGCACAGGATCTCCCACAGATAAAGGGCGATATTATACGGCTTGAGCAGGTGTTTATTAACTTTATAACTAACGCCAGAAACGCGATGAAAAGCGATGCTAAGGCAGATAAATACCTTAAGATTACTACATCTCTGGTTAATAACGGAGATTTGTCTTTAGACGGCGGCGGTGTTGCCATTGAGATAGAAGATACCGGGGCGGGTATCCCCGACTCTATTAAAGACAAGATATTTCAGCCATTTTTTACTACCAACGAACCGGGAAAGGGTACGGGGCTTGGCCTTTCGGTCTCTAAAAAGATAATAGAAGAACACGGCGGCACAATATCAGTTGAAAGCACTGCCGGGAAGGGAACGATATTCAGGATAGTGCTGCCGACAGCTGATAAAAAGTCTGAACAACGCGATTTGGAGGAATGATTATGTATAAAGTCCTGGTAATAGAAGACGACGAAACGGCCAGAAAGCAGCTGGCAAAGTTTATACAAAAGGAGCGGTTCGAGGTAATACAGGCAGAAAACGGCCGGGTAGGCATTGAACTGTTTCGTTCTGAAAGTCCGCATATAGTCCTGACGGATATGAAGATGCCGGACATCGACGGTATGGAAGTAATTCACACGGTCAAACGCATATCACCCAATACGGATATTATCGTGTTCACGGCGTTTGGAGAGACGGACACGGCAATAATAGCGCTTCGGGAGGGCGTCCTTGACTATTTAAAGAAACCCATAGACCTTGACGCCCTGAGCATATCGCTTGGAAGGGCAAAGGAACGGCTTGTCATGCAGGAGGAGAGCCTGGTTCAGCCGACAATCCTCCTGGTCGAAGACGAAGAGCTGCCCCGCAAACGCCTGGCCAGGGTTCTGGCAAAGGAGAACTGGATGGTCATAGAGGCCGCCGATGGTGAGGAGGCCATCAGGATATTTAACGTCGCGAAGATTGATATTGTACTGACGGATATAAAGATGCCCGTAATGGACGGACTTAAGGCCTTGCATAAGATGCGCGGCATAAACAACGATTTTGAGGCTATTGTCTTTACGGGATACGGTGATGAGGAAAGTGCCATTCAGGCGATGCGCGACGGGGCGATAAATTTCCTGAAAAAACCCGTTGACCTCGACCAGTTGATTGTAGCGATAGAAAAGGCCCTGGAGAAACTCTATCTTGACAGGGCGCTAAAGTACCGCAACCGTGAGGTCGAACTTGCCAGACAGATAATTGCCCAGATAACCGCCGAGCAAGAGGTCATAATCAACCTCCATAATTCGGTCGTAAAGCAGGCGACGGACTTCGCCCAAAGGCTCTTGGATGCCATTCCTATGTCAATCCTCGTGATGAAGAGAGATTTCTCTATTGTCTATGTCAATAAATCACTTGCCCTTACAATAGGGGAATGTCCCGATTGCATTGATGAACCCGTGATAGAGAAAATGGGACAAATGGGCATAAAAAATCTCACGCTTGCGCAATTGGCAGAGGCGGTGACTAATCTTTATGAGACGCCGGGGACTATAGAATTCATAAAGACCGGCGAATTTTCATATCTGACCCTGACCCTGATTACAATAGTAGGGGAGGCAAGGGATAGTTATGTCCTTGTCGCTGTGCGCGGCGAAAGGCCCAGGTGAATACGACGACCGTATTAATTGTCGACGACGACAGGATAATCAGAGAGCAGTTAGAGAAGGAGATATCAAGGGGATTTTACAACGTCGTAACGGCGCATGACGGCAAATCGGCCATCGAGGCAATGGGCAGCGCGGATGTTGCTATCATACTTCTTGACATAAACCTCCCCGACATTAACGGAATCGAACTCCTCAGAAAGATAAGGGAAGTAAAACCGGAATGCGAGATAATAGTAATCACCGGCTACGGAAACATCGACCTTGCCATTCAATCACTGAGAAACGGCGCGATTGACTACATAGAAAAACCCCTCAATATGGACGAGTTTCACGCGGCCCTGGGCAGGGCAAAAGAGAAACTCTCCGAGAAAGACCTGCTCATCGGCAGCAACTCCATTTTAATAATAGACGATGACGAGCTGGTAACAAAAAGGCTGGGTGTGTTTTTTAAGAAGGAGGGCTACGAAGTATTCACCGCCACAAGTGGACTAAGCGGCTTAGATATTATTGAGAGCAATAAAATAGACATCGTCATTACGGATATAAGAATGAGCGACATGGACGGCATAGAAGTATTAAAGAGATCAAAGAGCTACTATAAGGACATTGAGTGTATCATGGTCACCGGCATAAAAGATAACGAATATGCAATTAAATCCCTTCGCGCCGGGGCGGCGGACTATATAACCAAACCCGTAAACCTGGACGAGCTGCTCATCTCCGTAAGGAAGGCCATTGAAAGGATAAACCTGAACAGGACGCGCCTATATAGAAACAGGGAATTGAAAATATCAGCCGAGATAATATCGAAAATGAACGAAGAGCTTGAAAAGAGAATACTGGAGCGTTCCTCAGAGCTTAACCATATCCAGGCGCAGCTCTTTCAGACCTCAAAGCTGGCCACGCTTGGAGAGATGTCAGCGGGCCTGGCCCATGAGATGAACCAGCCCCTGGGCGGCATAGCCCTGGTTGCCAAGAGTTTTCGCAAACTGCTCGAAAGGGACAGACTAACGCAGCCGGAAATAGAATCGGGCCTTAACGACATAGAGGCATCGGTTAAAAGGATGTCCAAGATAATCCAGCACATAAGGACATTCGCGCGGCAGGACACGCTGAAATTCACGGAAGTCGACATAGTAGATACTCTCAATTCGGCCTTTAGCCTGTTGGACGAGCAGCTCCGGCTGCATGAGGTAGAGGTTATAAAGGACTTCCCTGGCTCACTTCCCAGGATAATAGGTGAACCCTTTCAGCTTGAGCAGGTGTGGATAAACCTGATTACGAACGCCAGAGACGCGATGAATGAGAAGTTCAGGAAGCAGATGGCAAATGACCCTGGCGCTATGGATTACAATAAATCCCTGAAGATCTCCGTCTACCAGGACGGCGATAACGGCCCCGTAGCCGTCGCGGTAAGCGACAACGGCTCAGGGATGTCCCCAATTGTAAGGGAACGGGTGCTGGAGCCGTTTTTTACGACAAAAGAAGTAGGCCAGGCAACCGGCCTGGGCCTTTCCATCAGCTATGGCATCATAAACAGCCACAAGGGCAGGATAGAGATCGAAAGCATAGAGGACAAAGGCACGACAATCAGGGTACTGCTTCCTGTGGAGTACCAGGAAGAGTAGAGAGAGAGTTGCGCTGTGTAATATTGGGCCGCAAAGGAGAGCCAGTTGCAAAATGAATAAATATGCCCCGTTTATGTTCGACCTTAAAGAATGGATTCCTGCTTTCGCAGGAATGACAACCCGCCCGGAGGCCGGAATTACAACAGAATGCCGTCTTTCCTTGTCTGTCATTCCCGCGAAAGCGGGAATCCAGGATGTTGCAGGTACAAAGAGCTACAGCATTTTGCAATTGGCTCAGGAGAAAGACCATTAAGCGATTTATTAATCCTCGTGTAATTCTTGCGTATCTGGCTGTGTGCCTGGTTGCGGCCTGGATTACCTTTATCAGGACAGAGGATATAGAAATCAAGGCTCTACACAGAGATTCAATAGAGAATATAACTTTGTATAATCAATATATTACCGCTAAAATAGATAGTTATAGTGTTTACACAAAACTATTATCAGAAAATCCCTTAATCTCCAGATTTTGTAAACATCCGGTCGGAGTTGAGGCTGTGAATAAATACTTATCGGATTATAATGATTCTATAGAAGCCAACGTAACCTATATAATGGATGTAGACGGCCTTACGATGTCCTCAAGCAACTATAAAGACCCTAAGAGTTTTGTCGGCAGTAATTATGGCTTCAGGGAATACTTCAGGAAGGCCGTTGCCGGGCAGCCGGACATATATATTGCCATCGGCGTTACACAAACCGTTATCGGCTATTATACCGCTTATCCCGTCAGAGACGGCAAGGATATAATTGGCGTAGTTGCAATCAAATATTTTTTAAATATTTTTCATAATACAACTATTATGCATGACGGGATATTGCTTGTATCGGATAATAACAATGTGATATTTGATTCCAACGATGCCCGGTACAGGTTCCACACTATCGGTCAATTGCCGGAGGAGACCCGACAGCAAATTAAGGAAAACAAGCAATATGCCTCAGAGCCTTTACCCCCACTGCCATTAACAATATCAAAGAAAAATGATAACTTAACGATTGCAACAATACAATGGAAGGATGCTAAAGAAAATAAGTATCAGGACGTAAAATATCTCTTGTTAGAGACACATGATAAAGAAAACGAATGGCATATACATATGCTTGTCGCATTGTCGCAGGTAACCGGCATAGCCGCCCATAATGCCCTGTACGCGGTCTTAATCGTAAGCATAATATTTCTTGCCGGCGTACTCCTCTCACGTATGGCCTTGGATTTAAAAAACCGCAGGGAATATGAAAAGACGATAATGAAATTTAATGAAGATCTTGAGCTGAAGGTAGACGAAAGAACTCAGCAGTTAAACGAAAAGATAGGACATGCGTTATACATAGAGAATGTTCTCAAGGAAAGCGAAAATAAATACCGCCAGCTCGTAGAGCTTTCTTTAAATGGCATATGGGCTATAGACAGCAATGGCATTACCACATTTGTTAATCAGGCAATGGCCGATATGCTTGGATATAAGGTTGAGGAGATGATAGGAAGAAATCTCATGGACTTCATGAACGATGAGGGCAGGGCCGCGGCGATAAATGCCATAAATAAACAAAAAGAGACAGGTAAAAAAATGCAAATAGAAAACTTTTTCCTGCATAAGTCAGGTAATTTGGTCTATGTGCTTATATCATCGGTAGCCATTTATGATAAAGATGGAAACATCAATGGGGCTATTGCCACTATGATGGATATTACAGAGCGTAAAAGCCTGGAACAAACTCTTCTCGAAAGAGAACAAAAATTTCGCCAGCTTATAGAACTTTCTCGGGAGGGCATATGGGTTATAGACAAAGATAACATTACCACATATGTTAACCAGGCACAGGCCGACATGCTTGGCTACACGGTTGATGAGATGGCAGGAAGGCTGTTTCTTGATTTTATTGATGATGAGGCCAAAGAAAAAGCGATAAAGAGTGTAGGTGAGAGACAAAGAACCGGCAACAGCGAGCGCCTGGACACCACACTCCGGCACAAGAATGGCAACACGGTCTATGTGATAGTATCCGCGTCGCCCCTTTTGGATGAACAAGGAAATCACGCGGGGTCTTTTGGTGTTATATCGGATATTACGCAGCGTAAAGAAATGGAGGAGAAATTAAGGAAATCCCTCTCGGAACAGGAGTTGCTCCTGAGGGAGCTGCATCATCGCGTAAAGAACAATCTGCAGGTAATCTCCGGGCTAGTTGGGCTTCAGCTCAGCCATATAAAAGATGAAGGTTACAGGGCTATTCTAAGAGATACCCAGACCAGAATACAGTCTATTGCGCTGGTTCATGAGAGGCTTTATAATACGGAGAATCTTTCGGATATCAGTATGAAAGAATACATATTCAGCCTTGTAAAGGAGCTGTTCGTATTTTTTGACATTGATAAGAGTAAGATTAGTATTGTATTTAACGTGGAAGACGTTAATGTTGCCATAGAGGTTGCAATTCCCTGTGGATTAATAATAAATGAGCTTTTCACAAATATACTGAAATATGCCTTTAAAGATAAAGACGGTGGTGAGGTGACCTTGGAACTTAAGGCGTCAGAGGGCGGCGAGATTGAATTAATCGTAGCTGACAACGGCGTGGGCCTGCCTGAAGGCATGGACATCGATTCAACCAGGAGCCTGGGTCTGAAGGTAGTCTCAATCCTGATTAAACAGCTAAGAGGAACCATAGAAATAGACAGGACAGCCGGAACAAGATTCCGTTTGAGGTTTAATAAATCGGGATTGCATTAATGCGTATAAACAGGGTAGTATAAACATCTGGAGGGGTCAAATGCGAAAGAATAAAATAATGATAGTAGAGGATGAGGGCCTGACTGCGGCGTACATACAGGATATCCTGGAGAATTTGGGATATATCGTAACCTCACATGAGTTTTCTGGAGAGGATGCAATAGAAAAGGTAATTAAAGACGAGCCGGACTTAATACTAATGGATATCAGGCTGCAGGGGCAGCTTGACGGCATTGAAACGGCAAGCGCGATACACAAACTAACAAGTGTTCCGGTAGTTTATCTAACCGCCCATTCGGATAAGGCAATCCTGGATCGTGCAAAGATATCACAGCCGTATGGTTATGTCCTGAAGCCGTTTAACAGCAAAGAGCTGCAGTCAAATATCGAGATGGCCTTATATAAGCATCGTACGGAGAAAAACCTGACAGAGTCGGCATATTTTGATCAATTAACCGGCCTTCCCAACCGCACGTTATTTTTTGACCGGTTTGAACAGGCCCTGAAGCTGGCAAAATGCAGCCATCAGTCTATGGCCCTGTTGATGATAGATTTAAATGATTTTGGCAGCATAAATGAAACAATGGGCTATGAAGTCGGAGATAAGTTGTTGGCTGACGCAGCCGGCAGGCTGACGGCATGTATAAGGGAAGCCGACACGGTAGCGCGCCTGGGGGACGATGAATTCATAATGGCGCTTACAAATATTACAGGTCCTGACGATGTCTGCGAGATAGCCACAAAGGTAATTATGTCTGTCGGGAAGCCATTTTATGTAAACGAGACTAACTGTTCTTTAGGCGTCAGCATAGGTATATCATTATTTCCATTGGATGGCGATTCGTTGAAGACACTGTTAAAAGAGGCGGATTTAGCCATGTACCGCGCTAAGGAGGCCGGAAAGAATCAATACAGGTTTTTTAATGAAACATGTAATGTTACTAACAGGGACATTGGGTTTTTAATTGATAAGGTATGCGGCTTTGCCGTAGTGCACAAGGGCGTTTGGGACCACGACGGCTGGCTGGATTTAATAATAGACATAAAAAGGAGTGGTGTGCCTTTTTCAAATGATTTAACACAGTATATAGGTGTGCTGCTTGAGACCATAAAAAAAGTATATTTCTCAGCGCTGCCTGTCAATAGCGATGTCGGGAAACTTATCAAGGCAATGTGCCATGACATATTAGCCTTCATCCTGGAAAGAGACGGCGTATGGAAACAAAGCGACTGGGACTTGCTGTTGAGTAAAATCAGGACACACGGTTTTGAGTTAACGGAGGCTGGAAACAATATAATCAGGGATTTACTTGAGACAGTCAACGCCCTCTATATATTATTATGCAAGAAGTGTACATACGGCAATAAGGCATAATAACTCTGATTCTGTAATTTCTGTGAAAGCAGGGATCCAGTTTTTGATCCAATCCAAAGATTGATGAGAGCAAATTCCATATATTGGAGCTTGGGTATACCCCCATAATTTGCTTTTACTATCACAATTTTGTTATCATTAAAAGGTGATGGACGGTTGAAGCAGAATGGTTGACAAGGAAAAACTAAGCAAGTATTTTACGGCAAAGAAAAAGCCGATTTCCTTTCGCGATATAGGAAAGGAGTTTTGCACCTCAAAACAGGACTACCGCCTCCTGAAAAAGCTCCTGAAACAGCTTACATCTGTTGGCGATATTATCGTCAACAGAAGGGGTTTATATGGCAAGTCCGAGGAGATGAGTCTTGTAACCGGATATTTTGAGGCGCACAGGACCGGGTATGGTTTTGTTATCCTTGAGACGCCGGGCCAGAGGGACGTCTTCATCCCGGGACGAAAGACCATGGGCGCAATGGACAATGACAGGGTTGTTGCCAGGGTCGAGAATATGAAAAACCGTGAAGGGCGAATCGTCAGAATCGTCGAGCGCGCACATACAAAGATATCCGGCATTCTGGATTTCTCTGATGACGCATGGTTCCTCCGCCCCAAGCACTCCACCATCCCGTTTGATATATTAATCCCCAAAAAACATATTTTAAATGGCGAAAAAGGCGATATGGCCGTTGTTGAGATAACACAGTTCAACAATGAAAACAGGCCCCCTATCGGCAAGGTCGTAAAGATAATAGAAAAACCCGAAGACCCTAAATCGGAAATAGAGGCCGTGATAGACGAATTCCACTTGGCAAGGAAATTCCCCAAGCACATCACAGATGAGACAAAAACGCTGCCCGAGGCCATCACCCCTGAGATGTTTGAGGGCCGCAGAGACCTGCGCGCACTTAATACCGTAACCATCGACGGAGAGCGCGCCAAGGACTTTGACGATGCCGTCTCTATAGAGAAGACCCCCGAGGGTTTTAAACTCTACGTCCACATAGCCGACGTCGGATATTTCGTCCCGTGGGACAGTGTAATTGATAAGGAGGCAAGGGAGCGGGCAACGAGTGTGTATTTCCCTGACCGTGTACTCCCAATGCTTCCCAGAAGACTCTCCGAAGACCTCTGCAGCCTCAAGCCCAAACAGGACAGGCTTACCTTTACGGCAGAGCTGGACTTCGACGGCAAAGGAAACAGGACCGCATCGGCCTTTTATCCCTCCGTCATAAACAGCAACGAGCGAATGACATACACTATTGTCAAAAAAATACTGATAGACGAAGACAGGAAGCTGAGGACAAAATATAATCTGCTATTAAAAGAGTTCGAGCTGATGTCGTTGCTGTGTAAGGATTTAAGGCAGATGAGAAGTAAGCGTGGAAGCCTTGATTTCGACCTCCCTGAGCCGGAAATCCTCCTCGACATCCAGGGCAATCTCTCAGACATAGTGAAGACTCAGAGGAACTTTGCCCACTCCATCATAGAGGAATTCATGATAGCCGCCAACGAGGCCACAGCCGAATACCTGTCATCTCTGGGCATACCATCCCTTTACAGAATACACGAAGAGCCGGACATTCGTAAGATGGACGAAATAATTAAAGTGGTCAACTGCACGATAACCTATAAAAAGGCAAAAATAACACCAGCGGATTTCTCAAAGATTATACATAAGGCCTCGGCAACGCCCTACGAAGAGGTTATAAATTATCTTATCTTAAGAAGCCTCAAGCAGGCCCGTTACTCCCCGGTAAACGTGGGACACTTTGGACTTGCCTCGACATGCTATACACATTTTACCTCCCCAATCAGGCGCTACCCGGACCTGGTAGTACACAGGATACTCAGAGATACGCTGAACTCAGGAGGTAAGCCAAATACAGACGAAAAGGCCATTGAACGCCTGTCCGACATCGCCTTCAACTCCTCGCGCCGCGAACGCGTGGCCGAAGAGGCCGAAAGAGAGGTAATTGATGCCATGCGCACATGGTTTATGAAGGACAAGGCAGGGCAGGAGTTGCCAGGCAAGGTTGTAGGCATGAACTCCCACGGCATGAAGGTAAGATTAGATGATTACTTCGTCGACGGCTTTCTCCACATATCGTACATGGTTGACGACTACTATGTATATGACGAAGGCTCTCTGACAATCAAGGGGAAGAACACAAACCGGACTTTCTCCATCGGACAGGCCATCCAGGTAAGAATAGACAAGGTTGATATAGCAGAGCGCGAGATCGTCTTCGGCTTCTGAGCTTAGTATTTCCTGGCACTAAAATATTTTTTCTGCATGTGTATCCTGTGATACAGACTCCTAAAATAATATCTGCTAAAGTATAAACAAGATACAGCAGGATACACAAAGGTTAATCGGTAATATATGTAAAGGTCAATCAAGAGGGCAATCAAGGGTTCTTAGAACCCTAATCATAGTAAAGCACAAAGGAGTATTAAAATGTCAGAAACTGAATCCCCAAAAAGCCGTTTGGTAGCGTTGTTATTATGCTTCTTCCTCGGATGGGCTGGTGCGCATCGCTTCTACGCCAATAAGATTGGAACCGGAATCATTATGTTCATTACGATGGGCGGTTTTGGAATCTGGTACTTTGTAGACTTAGTCATGATTTCCCTTGGCGCACTGAAAGACAAGGAAAACCTGCCAATCGTAAAGTGGTAGCTGTCTCGTAAGCTGTAAAGTAAAGTTTCAGCGCGGGGGTGAAGTGAGTTCTCCCCCGCAGCAACAGATATGTCAATGACATTAAGAAAAGTGGAAAGGGCTGGTGAATAAATGTACTACATAGCCTGGGTGATTCTGGCCATAGCAGTAGTTTTATGGAAACGGGAGCTGAAAGAGACTAAACTTGCTTATTTGGCTGTACTCGGTGAGCTGAAGAACGAGCGCATGGAATTCGATAAACTCAAAGAAAAATATATGGGCCTTGTAAACGAGCAAGCCGCAAAATCCTCAAAACGAAAAACTCATCATTAACCCCGACATATATTAATGTAAATATATAACCATAACATCCTTCGACAAGCTCAGGATGCCTGAAGGGTTAGGAATCATCCTGAGCCTGTCGAAGGATGACAACAAATGTCATGGTAATTTTGTTACAGGCCCTAAGCCAGCTTAAACCCAGGGCAAACGCATTTGAAAAATACAGTGGAAAATTCATAAACTGGATTCCCGCTTTCCAGACTGTGTCATAATAGAACACCAGCCAGCCCCCCCCTTTTTTTTGAGGGGGCTATTAGCCTGCCGCAGAG
>PEAC01000090.1 GCA_002753305.1 Nitrospirae bacterium MYbin6 | reverse complement strand
CGTCGCGGTCTTTCAATCCGAGCGTAAAGGTCAGGGGGCCGGTTATGTGGCCCTTGATAACATTGATAAATGGATGCTTTCCCCCGGATTTCAGTGGCGCGCCCCTGAGCAGTTCATAAAACCCGGCGGCGTATGGCTCCGATATGGCCGAGGCCGGCCTCTCAGCGGTATACGTCTCGTAGAACTGCCTCAGAGGGGTGTCGTCTTCTTCCCTTTCAAGCCATACGCGTTCTCTGGAGTCGTCGATTTTAATAAAAGGCATACCCTCCGAGTACTGCACGACCATGGATTCGGTAAATGCCCTCTTTGGAAGCTGAGGCCAAAATGGTATGTCAAAGTTGTCGAGTACCGCACTGCACGCCCCTGCCGCGTCCTCATGCGGGAGGCTTCCAATGCCGGTCGTTGTAAATTCTGGAAACATAATGTATAGATAATAACCTATCCGCGGCAGTAGTTACAAGTCAGCTGGAGCGCCCAAAATAGTTTGCGCCTAAGTGTAGCCGCTAATGCCTATGGGAAGCCTTATAATAAACGTACTGCCCTTGCCTGGGACGCTTTTTACCGCAATAGAGCCGCGGTGGGACTCAACAATCTTTCTGGCTATGGACAGGCCTAAGCCGTACCCGGGGGACGGCCACTTTGTCCGCGATTTGTCAGACCTGTAGAAACGGTCAAATATATGAGGCAAGTCCCTGGCGTCAATGCCTATGCCCTGGTCTTTGACTTCTATAACAATAAAACTTTCGCTTTTTCCAAAGAACACGGTTATAGCGCTTTTTTTTTGACTATACTTTATCGAGTTGTCAAACAGTATAACAAACAGCTCAACGATGCCGTCTTTGTCCGCGTCGAATAGTACGTCTTTGCTCTTAAGTGTGATGGTAATGTTTTTTTCTTTTAGCGATGTCTCAAGTCTTTGCCTTGCCAGTTGAATTGCCTCAGAGAGAGAGACTGGCTCAAGATTGAGCTGGGTGGGGGATTTCTCGAACTGCGCAAGCCTCAGAAGGCTGGTAGAGAGAAGTTGCAGCGTGTCGATGTCTTTCAGATTCTCTCTGAGAAGGTCCTTTGCCTCATCAAGATTAATGTTTGGGTCTCTCAGGCCCACCTCGGTAGATGTCTTCATCGCGGTAAGCGGGGTGCGAAACTCATGGGAGGCATCGGCAATAAACCTGTTTTGTTTATCCATCATCTCTTTTATCGGCTTAAGGGTGCGCCCCGCGAGGAAATACCCTATGCCCCCGGCACTGCCAAATATCAGCAGGTTGACTGTGAAGAGGTTGAAGAGTATCAGACTCTTGGTTTCTGTGGCTAAGTCTGGGTCAATCCTCTGCTGGGGCGTGGTTACCTGAGTGCCGGGCAGTGCGGCGAGAGGTAGTTTCTTAGCCGCCCTGTCCAGTTCATCCGTCAGACTTCTGTAAACTACCGCGCTAAAAGATATGCTTATCAGCATAACTATCAGAAGATACCAGGCGGTCAGCTTCAGGCGCGCGGAATGAAACACTCAACGCCCTTGGCCTATCTTGTATCCGAATCCACGGACTGTATGAATAAGGGATGGTGTATTGAAGGGTTTGTCGACCTTGGCCCTTAAATAACCAATATAGACCTCGACCGTGTTTGGGAGCACGTCGGCGTCGTAGTTCCAGACATGGGCAATGATCTGGTCTTTTGTCAGAATTCTGTCGGGATTTCTCATAAGGCATTCAAGGAGGGCGTATTCTTTAGTGGATAATTTTATTTGCGCGCCATCGCGTTTTACCTCGAATGTTACGGTATTAAGGCTGAGGCCGGATATCGTTAAAACCGAACTAAGGCTGCTCTTTGTCCTTCGTGTTAGTGCCCTGACCCTTGCAAGGAGTTCGACGAATGCGAAAGGTTTGACAAGATAGTCGTCAGCGCCCACGTTTAGCCCCTCGACCCTGTCGTGGAGCTGTCCTTTGGCGGTCAACATAAGTATCGGCGTATGGTTTTTTGCATGGCGCAGTTCTCTGCATATAGCCATACCATCCATCTCAGGCAGCATTATGTCCAGAATAATCACGTCATAGTCTTCGCCCGATGCAAGATCGAATCCCTGTTGCCCGTCATAGGCAATATCTACGGCGTAGTACTCCAGTTCCAGGCCTTTTTTTATCGCATTAGCGATTCGATGCTCATCCTCTACGACCAGTACTCTCATGCAGTTCTGCCATCCAATCCCAGCTCTTTGAGGGCCAATATTGTATCATCTTCATCCAAAGTCTGATATTCTCTCAATTATAACACAAAAACAGCTCTTACAACCCAAGTGATTTTTCCCTTGCAACGGATGTTCCTGGCGAAAAGCTGATAAAAGCCATACTGGAAAAGGAGTTAGAGCAAAACGAGCTTATTAAAGGAGTAAGCAGATTGAGGATTTAAAGACAGAAGGATTTCATTACGTAACGGCAATGGGGTTTCACCTTGTTTTGCTTTTCTATATCGGATTTCGGGTGGATATAAACATCTTACTTGGAGAACTTGCTGAACTGCCCGGAGAATCTCTTCGTGCGGACATCGAAAAACTCCGTAACCTTTGACTCTGTGAGCTTTGTGCTTACCTTAGATATCCTGTCCTCTGTAGATGGATGGGTCTTAAAGACACCGCCACCGTCTGATGCGCCGGTCTTGCTTTGGAGATTTTGCAGGACTTTTCTCAATGCCGAGGGGTCGTATCCCGTTTTCTTCATATAGACAAGTGCGCTTTCGTCGGCTGAGTATTCCTGAGACTTCGAGTAACCATTCGTAACCAGGGATTTGAAGATGTCGTCTATCGAGCCTTCAAAGACGTTAAGCAGTTGTGAGACCTCGCCCGGCGTGAACGACTTTGCGGCCTCAGACCCCATAACGGTCAATGCCTCAGTCCAGCGTGAGGATTTAATCGCCCCAAGCCCGTCCTTGTGGGTTATGTGCGCGACTTCATGGGCAAGTATCGCTGCTAATTCATCCTCGTTCACCGCTAAATCTATCATACCTTTTGTGATAAAAATAACCCCTCCGGGGCATGCGAAGGCATTTATCTCCTTCGTGTCCAGGATTGCGAAGTGGTAGCCGCCAAACGTAAAGGGCATCTCGGAGTTAATGGCTACCGCCTGTCCTGTGAGGTTGATATACGCGGTAAAATCGGGATCTTTCAATAGTTTATACATCGACAATATCTTTGCCGCCACGGCCCTGCCGATATAGTATTCCTCTTCCGGCGTTATCTCACGCGCTGCCTTGGACACCGCCGACCCTGTCTTTACAGCCGCCGGGATGGCCGAAACCGCCGATATGCAGCCTGTTGCCATAAACGAAGCCAATATTGCTATGCTTATTAGTCTATTCATAGTGGCGCTTTTCATAGTGGCGCTATTTCCCCGAGGGCTCCGTCAGCCCCCCAACCTTGACAAACTCTCCTAATTTTTCCGCCTGCACTGTGTAACCCTCTATCTCGGTAACAAGATTAAAATCCATCTCGGGGTGCTTTTTCTTATACGCATCCTCGACCTGGGGGTTAAATCCCTTGCCTGCCAGCGATACCTCATCCTTTGAGGCACTGTGCTTGCCCCCTTCGGACTTGGTTAATTGCACGGCCGTTTTATTGAGGGCGCTCTTGTGGATGCAACCCTCCTTGTCCCCAAACTTCACCAGATACCAGTCTCCCTTTGTCGAGAGGATATCCAGCGTGTCGGCATATTTGACCATTGCCCTTACGGCAGAGAAGAAATTACACTCCGCCCTGACGGCGTTTTCCTTCGTGACCACCTGCATCGTCTCGCCAAACACGTACGACGGGACTGCCAGCAACGCCGGAACGAGCAGTAAGGTTAATATGCCTAAGAGCTTTTTCATCACTTCTCGGTCATTTTAACAATTACCCAATCATTTGTCAAGGGGGGGACTTCTAATAATTTTTTTAACCGCTTTAACAAGAGATTCGATGGCCCGTCCGAGGGGTATTGACTCAGCAGTTCCTCTAATTTATCAGCCGATTCCTGCCACTTTCCATCTTTAAACAGGTTCATGGCATTGGAGTAGCGCTCGGCAAGGAGGCGTTTTTCGTTATCTCTGTCGGCCATAAAGCCCATAACCTCGAATATCTTCACCGGGATGCTCTTGCCCTTGACCTCTATGAGGGCCAGCTCGCGGGTCAGAAACAGGTCATTTGTGCCGGTGAGTATGTCCTCGCTTATGATAATCTTCGTCTTAAAGTACTTGTTCACGGACTCAAGCCTTGAGGCCAGATTTACCGTGTCTCCAATGACGGTAAAATTATAGAGCCTGTTGCTGCCCATATTGCCGGCAATCGCGTCGCCCCTGTGCATCCCTATGCGCAGGGATATGCTGGGGCATCCCTTTGCCGCGAATTCTTTATTGACCTGGTCCAGCGCCCTGAGGCAGTTGACGGCGGCGCTGCAGGAGTTAATCTCGTCGCTTTCGGAGACTACCGGCGCGCCCCAAAAGGCCATTATACAGTCGCCGATATATTTATCTACGACCCCGCCATAAGCGATAATTACCTCAGTAAGTTCGCTCATCACGTTATGGAGCATGATGGCGGTCTCATGGGCGGTTTGCATCTCCGAGATAGTGGTAAAGCCGGCGATGTCGGCAAAAAATACGGTAACGTCCATGGTGTTTCCCCCAGGCTTCAGCAATTCGGGGTTTTTCAATATATGGTCTGCGATCTTTTTGTCCATGTACTGCGTAAAGACCGTCTTGAGAAACAGCCTCTGCTTGCCCTCCGAGGCGTAACTATATGCAAGGGCTGAGATGAAACTGGTAATGTCGGCATTCAAAAGGGGTATGATGTCCAGGTACAGAGAATTTCTGAATAAAATTGCCGTAACGGACACAATAGCGGCAAAAGACGCCGCAAACGCTATGACGTTGTTTAAGAGCGAATGCCGCCTTAACACGGAGTGGATAGCAAAGAGACAGATTAGAAACATGAGCATAATTACGTAAGGCTTTCCCAGGTGTTTGATAAAGCTGCCGTTTACGAGATTGTCAAACGCGGTGGCATGGATATGTACCCCTGTGGAGACGGAGGAGACCGGAGTGGGTTTCAGATCATAAAGTCCAGCTGCGGTCAGGCCTATAAAGACGGCCTTCCCCTTAAAGAAGTCCTTTTTTATATCAGGTTTTTCCGATTGATTCACTGCAACGTATGACTGTAGTACGGCTTCGGCGGGGATAGACCTATAGGGTTCCGTGCGCGTTGAGTATCTCAGAAGGTGGCTTGTTTCAGGCAGCTCCATACCTCTTACAAGCAGGCGGCCCCCGGCGATGCCGGCGATTTTTTTATCTATCAGATAGCCAAGCGTAAAATACGGTATGGTATGCCCTCTTAGCTGGAACAACAGGGGGATTTTCCTGTAAATCCCGTCCCTATCCGGTGATATTGTAACATTTCCGCCTCCGGCTGCGGTCTCCATCAGGACCTCTATCGGAGGTACCATGTAGTTCATTGAGCTGAATACCGTTGTCGTGTTGTCTTTGAGTTCGATTCGCCTTACGAAGTCCTCCTCAGTGGCGGTTGTCTGCCTTTGCTGCGCGGTAAGGGACAGGGCAAGGTAGACATTGTCGGCCTTCTTTACGGCATCCGCGAACATCTTGTCGTCGTCCACGCCGAAAAATGAGTTCTCTGTGTAGAAAATATCGATAAATACCGCGTCGGCTTCAGACATATATTCTATAATCGGGGCATAAATCTGCCGGGGCCACGGCCAGTTCGTTGCCTGTTTGCTCCTGGCGTCAATGCTGTACTGGTCTATTTTGACTATAATGATATCGTCAGAGGAGGTTGCCGGGTTCAGGTATTTCGAGTACAAATCATAGGCCTTAAGCTCAAAATAATCGAAGCTCCCGGAGATGAACAATATCGAAGACAGGAGAAACGTTATGGCGGTAAGTATGGCCAGTTTTTTTTTCATTGCATCACGTGCTGGTTAGTCTGTGATGTTCTCTTCATCGCCATGCGGCATGTATTTCTCGGCCACTTCGTCTCTCAGCGTTTCCCATATTGCGTCGCCCTCGGGTGTCAGCTTTTCGGCCTTTTCTATCTCAGGCCATCTGGATTTTGGCAGCTTTGTGTAAATAACAAAACATCGCCTGACGCCCTCTATCTGAGCCGGTGTGAACTGGGGCATGTTCAACAGTGTAGGCCTCGTTACGGAACGGGCAATTGTGCCCGGGGCGATGTAGCCCTGTTGTTCGGCGATTTTCCTTAGCGGGGTGCCGTGGAAGGGACTGAACGAATAGGCGTTCATGCTGTCGGGGTTTATGTGCCGGTTCAGGTCTATTGTGTCAAATGACAGCTCCCTGGTCTCGAAGGGAAATCCCAGGATGTTGTTTACACTGTACGGGACCCCCACGTCGTTAACCGTTGCGAGGGCCTTTATAATGGTCTCGTTCTTTACGCTCCTGTGGATGACACGCTTTCTGAAGTCCTCGTTGCCGTGCTCTATGCCAAAGGCCATTCTGAACATGCCCACCTCGGAGAGCTTTTTAACACGCTTATATGTGACGGTCTCGGGGCGTGTCTGGCACCAGAATGGGATTTTAAATTCCGAGTACATCTCCACGAAGGCGTCAAACTCGGCCTCCGAGTACGCGAAAAACGTATCGGCCCAGAAGTAAAATGCCTCGGCGTTATACTTATCGCGAAAATGAATTATCTCCGTGCGAATCTTATCAAGCCGCTTTTTACGAAAGAATCTCGACCCGGTCTCCTCCCTGTATTTATAAGTCTGGGACGGGGAATTGCAGTACGTACACTGGTACGGGCAGCCTCGGTGCGTCTCAAGGGGGAACATCCTCCATACCCTTCCCTGCATCGGCCTGTAGAGGCGTCCCTCGGGGAATATCGACAAATCCAGCAGCGGGTTTTCGTTCATATCCACGGCCTGGCCCATGGGGTTGCGCCTTATTTCATTTTTTCTCTTTATCCACAGGCCCGGTATGTCGTCATAAGGCATTGCCTTATCCATGCGGGCGCATAGATCTTTTATGACATGCTCACCCTCACCTACGCAGACCATATCCACTTCTGGCCGATTCAGGAGGAGTTCCGGTGCAAAGGTTGCAAATACTCCGCCCACCAGAGTTGGAATCCCAAGTCCATGGGAAACTCCCAGCAGCCTTATCCCTATTGGAAACATGTCCTCCGTAGTGGACATTGCAATGAGGCCAGGGGAGAATTCCTCCACATGCCGTTTGTAGGACTCAAACAAGTCGTCTTCCTTGAAGGTTATCTTTAACAGCGTGTCGTCAAATGGGCGGACATTGAGGTTTTTCTCTTTCAGCTTGTCGCTGTTGAATTCGTTATCTTCTATGTTGGGGTAATCGGTCGCGTCAAAGAGCGATACTTTATGGCCTTGTTCTTTTAATATCGAAGAAAACAGGGCTATGGCCGGAGGGAGCATGTTCATCCCCCTGATGTTGGGGTATATCAATAGTACCTTCATCGTTGTCCTTTTTCAGTTATATTTTTCTTGCGGCGCAACACAGTGTGTCACCACGGAATGTCCTGGCCATCAGTTGAAGAAACCGCTCGTTCATTTCATAAAACATCGCGTTGATGCCTGTCTCGAATTCGCTTTCCCCTGTAAAGAGCCCTGCCCCTGTAACCGCCTCAACAAATGAACGCTGCGGCCTTCCCCTGAAATACCAATTCAGGTAGTTGTGGAGCGTGTACTCGTGCCGGCAGCTCAACTCACAGCTCAGTCCGGCCTTTTGCATTAATTTCTCCAGTGTAGCGGCCGTAAAATAATAGAAATGCGCCTTGTGCCAAAAGAACGTGTTAAATGCCTTGAGGTTGCGCTCAGGCAGGTAGTGGTTCAGGGCCTCCTCTTTGTTGGGCACCTCAACATACATAAGCCCGTTGTCTGCGAGCAGATTTTTCAGTGTTATAAGTGTCTCAAGGGGATTGTTCAGGTGGTCGATGGTGGCTATGGAGATTATCAGGTCGAACCTCCTGTCTCCGAAGTCAATTTTATTGATGTCCTCTGCGTATGCCTCAAGCCCTAGTGTATTCTTTGTGAATTCGACGAATCCCTTGTGTATCTCTATGCCTGTGGCCTCCTTTACGTAAGGCTTTATGCTGTAGAGGAGTTCCCCTGTGCCGGAGCCTAACTCAAGGACACTTGCCCCGGGATGGAGGTATTTTTGCAGTTGCCCGACAATGGGGGCAATGGTCTTTAGCCTGTCGTTGAAGTGCTCCTGCGGGGATTGTTCCTTGCCAGAGTCCAGGGAGTTGGTCTTTTGGTATATCTCGTTATAATATGTGGAGAGTTCAGCGGCATCCATTGTAAGGTCTTGTATGATGAGGCCGCAGTTAACGCACTGGCAAATCCGCCCCGGCCCCTCTCTGATTTCCGTGGCAATCAGCTCAAAATCACTCAGGCCGCACAGTTCACATGTTGCTGCCATTATATGTCCGCCGTTTTTTCCACTGAATCGCCGCTCATGAAAGTGATTCTAACATATAGTTTTTACCCGCGTAAATGGCTGATACCATATTATGCCGAATAATCAATCGTCACTCATTCACCAAATCATAAAACACCCGGACACCGCCCACGGAATCGTTGAAGTAAAAAAATTCGTTTATTATCCTCTGTGCCTCTGCCTTGTGTTGAGACGAGACATATTTTTCCCCAAGTATTTTCAGGGCATTTTGCCTTAATTCCTCTGCCGATGAAACTGTTTTTATCATGGGGCCTCCGACATTTACTAAGGGCGACATGGTAATCCACTCCGGGACATTTACGATAAACACCTCACAGCCGCAGGCTATGGCCTCAATGCAAACACTCGACTCCCCAACCACTACCACCCTTGCATGCTGGAGAAGCTCCCCGACAGGGCCATTTTTTATTTTAAACATACAGTTGTCCATATCTACCTCCGAGTACTGAAACAACTTCTCTATCTGCAAAAATGGATGGGGCTTTATCCACACCTCAACGCCTGGTTCACCGTTTAGCGCCTCATAGAGGACATTTAACATTGAGCTGCTTTCGTATATACTGATGGAACATGCTAAAAGCACAATATTTTCAGTTTTATTAAATTCAGTCCCGAGATATTTTATTAAATGGGAGTATCTGACAGCCTCCGCTATCCTCAGCCTCTGCCGCGGCCAGCCGGACTCAAGCATAGAGCCATAGGGATGTCGTCCGTTACATATGGCAATGTCCGGCCCTGGTATTGCGTAGCGGCCCGTGTCGCATATCTCCGACGGGCTGTTAAAGAAATTCAGCAGCATTTCAGACACCGTACCGGACTGGGACCCTAAGACGGCAGGTGTAAGGTTAAGCGCTTTTTTTGCTGATATAAAGGCCTTTTCCCATGCCTGTTGTTCGAACAGATAGAGGTATTTTCTCACCTTGAACCTGGATAGCATATTTTTAAAGGTCTTGTAGTACAAAAGGCCCTGATAGCCGGCCGTGCCCATAAATGAGCGATACCAATCATCTCTGGCTAAGGCGTATATATTATAATCCTTAATGGTATGCGCCGCTTTTATCTTTTTCTCCAGCATGAGAAATTTTATCGCGCTAAACAAAACAGCCGCCAGTGAGCTGAGCTGAATCCACAACGTGTTGAACTCATCAAGAAAATATATATGCTCCCCATTATTGATGAACGTCCTAGCGTAGCGCATGGCCTCGTCCTTAGTGATTGAATTGTTTTCGACATACATCGCCATCCATAGGATTGCCTTGCCCTCTTGTGATAGTTTGTCTTGCAGTTGTGGATAATTTCTGTCGGCGTAGCGTCCCTTATCTGCCTCCGATATGTCCATATTAGGGTAATAGGTTATCAGCATGAGCGCATTATCATCGGCAGCCGCTCTTTGTATGTTTGTAAATTCCTTCCTGAGTGTTATCGCACTGTAGCAGCTATAGATGAAATAATAAAAAAGGCCGATTAATTGCTTAATTATCTTTTTAGCTTTGGTGTCAGGCTGCCTGGTTGAATTTATATTAATGATTGGGATGCCCTTATCATTTGCGTATTCGGTTATCGCGGTGCTGAGGCTTGCAGCGTTACAGTTTATAATGATTTTTTCTATGTTATACGGCTTTATTGCCTCTGTTATTGCGTCCAGTTGTGAGAGCCTGGCCAATGTGTCGGATTTATGTGTGTTTTTCTCTGCAATGAGGCTGAACCACCACAGTGAGGCATGAGCATCTATGGAAAATATTTCCTTTAAGTTTTTCCCTTTGTCCTGAATTTTATATGGCAATTCGGCAATAAACCGTATATACGCCTGCCTGATACCATTGGCAGAGCCGTTGACGGCCCTGGAGGAGTTTATGATTTCTACGCCGCATCCCACGGCCTTGAACATATCGGCGTATGAATCAGATACTTGTTTTTTCGACGTTAACGCAAACAGATAGACTATGTCGTTTTTATTTATTTGCAGTAATTTGTTCGTTATGGCGTATGAGTCGTATACAAATAATATATTCATATACGGCAGGAATTCCGGTAATCGGTTTTTTTGCCAGCCGGCCTGTTTCGCATTATGTCCTTATCATGCGCTATTTTATTTTTTGCCGAATCAGTTCTTTGGACATATCAAGGATTAAATCCAGCTTTTCAACCGGTGCTGTGCCGATTCTTGTCCACTGCCTGAGGTGCTCCTCTCTGAAGGGCCTTCTCAGGAGGATTCCCTTGTCTCTGAGGTTGAGGCTCATTTGTTCGCCGGAAAATTGTGTCCCCAGGCGTGCCGCCAGGAAATTGGCAACACTCCTGCTGGTTTCTATGCCCATTGCGGCAAATCTGTCTTTCAAATATTGAAGGCACTTGCGCGTCTCTTTGGTGAAGGACAATATCTCCTCCGTATGGTCTAACAATTCATCCATCACCAGGATGGCAAGGCCGTTTAGCTCGTGCATTGGTTTTACCTTATAAATCGAGTCAATGTTTTGTGTCCGTGAAAGTAAATATCCGGCACGAAGCCCGGCAAGGCCCATCGCCTTGGAGAAAGTCCTTACCACAATCAGATTTTCATGGATATCGAGCATGTCGGCGGCGGTAATGTCGTGAAAGAAGAAATACGCCTCGTCAACAACGCAAATAACACCGTTGCGTTCACAGGCCCTGACGAACTCTCTCAATAAATCCTCCGGTGGAGCCACTCCTATGAAACCGTTTGGATTTTCAAGAACCGCCATTCGCACATTGTTATTAATCCTGCCGATGTATCCTTCGTAATCGAAATTCAGGTCTGAATCGAAATCCTGATATATGGCCTCAGCGCCGAACATCTTTGTGTATACGGGAAACATCGCGTAGCCTGGCCGATGCAACAAGACTTTGTCGCCAGGCCCGATGTACGTCTCAAAAATAGACTTTATGCTCTGGTCCGAGCCGCTGTTAAACATAAGGCGCCCGCGCGGCTGGCCCAAAAACGCGGCGCACTTTTCATACACAGGCTCCGGTTCGGGGTACGTACTTATCCACTCACTATCCAGACGCGCACGAATCCGATTTATGAATTCGTCCGAAAATGGCTGCGTGCGCTCGCTCCTGTCAAGGCGCACCTTATAGTATCGCGATGGTTCTTTCTCGTTGATGCGAATAACTTCCTGAATAAGCGGTTTTGGTATAATCATAGCTCCTCAAAGTATGTGGTTCTGACGTATTTGACGGCCTGCCTGATGGCGGCTTCCGGGTCTGGCTCCTGCCTTCTCATCTCTATGGACATGTAACGGTTGTAGCCGCTTGCCCTTATTTTTTCGCTTACGATGGTGTGTTCGCGCTCAAAGCCCATACTACCCGGGGGCATAAGGCCGGGGTCGTTTACGTGGACGTGTCTGGCGCGCGCAAAGCCCTCGGTGATATAAGGGGCATTTACCTCGTCTTCGTCAATTAGTGCCTTTATGTCTATGTGAAGGCCCACACCGGCGGGGTTGCCGGCCTTTTTAATCAACTCTTCGGCGTCTCTGACTGTGTTGATAAAGTTCGTCTCGGTCTTACCAAGCGGCTCTATGCAGAAAAACACGCCGCGCTCAGCGGCCAGGGTGCCGATTTTATTGAAAAATTCGACGGCAGCGACCTCGGCCTCCTGAGCGCTTAATCCTTCAATCTTACGATTGGCCGGTGAGCCAAACACCAGCACCTCGCCACCCAGGTCAGCACAAAGGTCCATCATCTTTGTCAGATAGGCAATGGCCTGGGTGCGGCTCTCTTGTCCGCCAAACAGGGTAAGTTCACGCCGTGTGTAGAGCAGTGCCTGCAGGCCCGTCACCTTAAGGCCGTTGTCTTCAATCTGGCGCCTCAACAGAAGCCTGTCCTGGCGCGAAGTATCCACAGGTTCGTCCCAGACCATGCTTGCCGCCAACTCTATCCCCTCGCATTTAAGTGAACTCAGGAGCCTGATAAGGCTGCTGTGCCGCTTAGGATACCAGGCAACATTCGACACGGCTAATTTCATCTTGTTAACCCTATCAGTGGAGTCAATTGCGAAGTGCTGTAGTAGGCTGCACCTGTAAAATTCTGGATTCCCGTTTTCACGGGAATGACAGACAGGGGAAAACGGCTCTCTTTTGTCATTCCCGCGCAAGCGGGAATCCATTCCTTAAGGATGAACATATACGGAACACATTTATTCATTTTGCAAATGGCTCACTGTATTTCAAGCCTGACACCTTCTCTCATAATATTTTCCATAAACGGCGTTGGAATCGACTTTAATCTAATAAACTCGTCCATCGGAAATATTTTCAGGGATACCAGTTTTCCTGTCTCTAAGAGTATGTCCATCACTGACTCATAGAGTACGTCTTTTATTGCCCTGTTTTTTTTATCGACGACAATCAATATATCGTAATCCGAGTCCGGCCGCCAGTCCGAGCGGGTTCGCGATCCGAACAAATATATCTCCCTTATCTGGCCCTTCAGCGCGGCGATGCCTCTTAAAAAATCGCTCACTATGGGGTCTGTCCCTGCGGCGCTCTTGGGTGTGGGGGATTCTTTAATAATCATGCATCCCCACGCTTTTTTATCTCGTTCATTCTCATCGGGCACTCCGCGCATGCCTGAGCCTCGTGTGATAAACCCTCTTTGTGCAGCCTTCTCAACGGCTCCATCAACGATTGCCACGACTCTTTTATCGAGACCTCGTGGACATTGCCGACGGCCAGCTTGCCGTAGTGGTCATTGTAACACGCGGTTATCGTCCCGTCCCACATTATCATCAATCTTTGATAGGGAAATGGACAGAGCCACGGCGACTTCGCGGGTTTAATCGTGTTTGGCACGTTATCCAGCATTTCATTATACGATACCTGGTCAACCTTGTCCTTCCAGAAGGCGGTAAACTCAGGGAGGCGACCTCTCAATTCAGGTATAAGCACGGCCTGCACGCGAACCTTTGGCGTTGTCGCGCCAAGCTGCCGTTTTAAGTCTCTCAATCCCTCGACGTTTTTTACGACATCCTCGAATTTTGCCCCTACCCTGTTTTTCTCGTACAGCTCTTTCTCAAATCCCTCAAATGACACGGTAAGCCTGTCAAGGCCGCTCTCAATCAGTGCCCTGGCCTTGTCGTGTGTCAGCAGTGTGCCGTTTGTGTTGAAAAACACATCGATGAGGCCCTTGTCCTTTGCGTATTTTATAAACCGGCATAGCTCCTTATGCAGCAGCGGCTCGCCCCTGAAGTTGAACTTGCAGGCGTAGAGGCCGTTGTCCCCAGCCTCGTCCATTATTTTTTTAAACGTCTCCCACGCCATAAAGCCGTTATTAATGTCCGTCCTTGAGTAGGTGGTCTTGCAAAAGGGACACCTGAGGTTGCATACGCTTGTGGTCTCAATATCAAGGTGTACGGGGAAGCCGCCCACGGTGAGGGTCTCAGGGTTTTCCTCCCACCTCCGGCGATATTCTACGAATCTCTCATCTGTGCGGCCAAGTATGTCCTCACCGGAGATGTCATGGTGGATTGTGTCGCCGCCCTCTTTCACAGGTCCCTTGCCCATTTGGCCATAGCGGCAATGCCGGCCTTCAGGTCTATGGCGGGTTGCCAGTTCAGGTCTTTTTTTATGAGACTAATGTCTCCCACGGTGCCGAACTGGTCTCCAGCCGTGTTTTGGCCAAACTCTATCGGATAGTCCTTCGCATTGAAGGCACTTTTTAACTCGTTAAGAAGGTCCTGAACTGTTGTCTTAACACCGGTTGCCAGATTATATGTCTTTCCAAATGAGACCGGACTTTCATAAGCCAAAAGCCACGCGGCCACTATGTCGCCAACGTTTATAAAATCACGGTAGCGCCCGGCTGAACCCTTGACGATTACAGGGTTGCCCTCAAGCATGTAAGATAAGTATATGCTCAACATCCCCTGCATCTTATTGTCAAGGTCCTGCCCGGGGCCATATACGCTGAAAAGGCGAAAGACCGTGGTATTGAGGCCAAGCCTGCTGAACAGATTTATGTATGCCTCGGCGGCAGCCTTTCCAGCCCCATAAAATGTCTTTGGCCTGAGGGCGTGCCCCTCGTTAATGGGCAGCGTATCAGGGTCGCCGTAAACGCTCATCGAGCTTGAATAGATAAATCGCGAGACACCTGTTTCCTTGCACCACCTCAGCATGTTAAACGTGCTTAAGACATGGCTTCTAAAATCATATTCGGGGTCGTCGAAGGATGCCTCGCCGGAGGACTGCCCCGCCAGGTGAAACACTGCGTCACAGTTCAATCCGCGCAAAGGCACATTATCGGCCCCGAGGTCGATATTGATAAAGTCTGCCCCTTTGGGGATATTTTTCTCTTTGCCGGTATGGAGATTATCCAGAATGGTTACGCGATGGCCTTTGGTGAGCAGTGCCAAAGCAAGGTGTGAGCCTATGAAGCCTGCCCCGCCTGTTACTATTACATGCCGGGTCATTCACTAAATCCCATGCTTCTTAAGCCAATACACCACCATTGGGATTTGCCATTCGTAGTCGATATCGCACCCACCCCATTGTTTTAGCGGATGGATATTCTGTCCCATCCATTTCTGCGGCAGGAGGCCGTCCTCCAGGTTGTCAAGGCACCGTGGGCGCACAATTGAGACCCCCATGTCGGCAAACCATACATCCCCCTGAGAGTCCCTGTCGCAGTTCAATGTCCTGGGGTCTCCGAACGTTTCAAGCGGGACAAACGGTTTGAGAAGCCCGTCGGAGTCGATTTTTCGGGCGCGAAGCGGACTCCACATATTGTATCTCGATACGGTAACGGCCGAATCGAGCGTGGGATTTTCCCGGAGTGCCTTTATGCCTTCAGAGATAATGGCAGGAGTAACGGTTGGGGCGTTACACATTAGCAGGACTATGAGTTCTATTTTATTATCTGGATTGAGTTCCTTTATCACGCCGTAGGCGTGTTTGTAAACATCTTCGCCAAGGGCCGCGTCCGTACACAGCTCCGGCGGCCTTACGATTACCTCGACGGAGTTTTCCCCGGCAAGGGCCATCAGCCCTTCGTCGTCGGTAGAGATATAGGTCTTATCTATTTCAGGGGTTTCTCTGGCGGCCTTCATCGGATACCAGGCAAGCGGTTTGCCGAATATTAAATGCAGATTCTTGCCCGGGAACCCTTTACTGCCCTTTCTTCCCATCAACAGAGCCGTTATCAATAGCCGTACCTCCTTCGATATAGTAGCATAATGTCCTCTGTTATTGCATCAGAATGCCGCCAATGCCAGCACTTCTCATTGAAAATACATATAAGCCATTGATATATAAGCAATATCTGTAAGAACACCGC
>PEAC01000089.1:8859-16781 GCA_002753305.1 Nitrospirae bacterium MYbin6 | reverse complement strand
AGCCGGAATGACGGACAGTTGGGATATTCATTGGGTTGGCGGGAATTGTAAACTCATATCTACAAAACACGCCCATAATATAAGGTTCTACAGCTTAACCCATTTTTATGACGCAGACCCGTTCGTTTATATGTTATGGATATGTAACTACTGGTTGTGCTATAATCAGGCTCAGGTAAAATACGATAAAAGGGGTGCGTAATGTTAAATAATTTAAAGATCAGCCACAGGCTGTGGTTAATCGTGGCGATTGCTATGTTGGGGTTTTGTGTGACTATTACCGTAAATGCGTATTTCTATAAAGAGACTTTAATGGAAGACAGGCAGGTAAAGACAAAACACCTCGTAGAGGTGGCCTACGGCGTACTGGATACCCATTACAAACAATTCAAAGAAGGTAAAATAACTGAAGATGAGGCGAAGGCCCGCGCCGTAGCCGCCATAAAGTCCCTCAGATACCAGGAAAAAGAGTATTTCTGGATAAACGACATGCATCCGACAATGATAATGCACCCGTACAAGCCAGAACTCGACGGCAAGGACTTAACGGATTTCAAGGACCCCAACGACAAACGCCTCTTCGTGGAGTTCGTTAACGAGGTAAAAAAGAACAAAGAGGGCTTCGTGTTCTACTTGTGGCCGAAGCCCGGGTTTAGCAATCCTGTGGAGAAGGTGTCATTCGTAAAGGGATTCGAGCCGTGGGGATGGATAATCGGAAGCGGCATATATCTGGATGACGTAGGTACGGCCTTAAAACATGCAGTTGCCGAGGAGATGGCCGTTACGCTTGTTATAGTAATAATATTGGGTATTTTGTCATGGCTGATATCAAGAAGTATATGCAGTCCGCTGGCTGAGATGCTTGTGCAGGTCAAGGCGATGGCCGAAGGGGACCTGACATGCGCAATAGCCTGTGAAGGGAAGAGCGAAATAAGCGACCTTGCCAAAAGCATGATGGCCATGAACGCTACGCTGCGAGATATAATCGACCGGATTCGCACCGCCTCCGAACATGTCTTTGGAAGGGTAGGTGCGCTGACGGAGAAATCCGACCAGATGTCTGGCGGGGCGGCAAACCAGTCTGAGCAGGCAACCACCATAGCGGCCACTGCCGAACAAATGAGCGCCACTATAGTGGATATAGCAAGAAACGCCTCCGTGGCCTCAGAGACAAGCATGGCCTCAATGAAAACAGCCTCAAAGGGCAAAGAGGCTGCCGATATGGCCGCCGGTATTATCAACGCGGTACACAAATCGACAATAGAGCTGTCCGGGATGGTAGGAAGCCTCAATAATAGTGTCTTTGAGATTGCCGACATCTTAATAGTTATAAAAGACATAGCCGACCAGACGAACCTCCTGGCCCTGAACGCCGCGATAGAGGCCGCAAGGGCAGGGGAACAAGGCCGCGGATTCGCCGTCGTTGCCGACGAGGTGAGAAAGCTGGCTGAGAGGACAATCAAGGCCACTGATGAGATTTCACTTAAAATCGCCTCCGTCAAACAGGACTCCGATAAGACTACGGCATCCATGTCCGATGCCTCAGAAAAAGTAACCCATGCCACCGGCTCTATAAAAGAGGTTGGCGAGGTACTTGACCACATGGTAAACTCCGTCCAGAGCGTGGTCGATCAAATCACCCAGATAGCGACCTCCGTAGACGAGCAATCGGCAGCCTCCGAGGAGGTCGCCTCAAATATTGATAAAACATCTGTTATTGCCAGAGACATCCTGCGCATGTCCGATGACGTTCGCAACGAAGTCAGCAGCTTCAGTGAAATAGCCGGCGAACTCAACGCGGCCGTATCGGGCTTTAAGACAGATGTGGACAGATATGGCTCAGGCAGCTCGATTCCAAGATTGAAGTAGCCGGTATAGTCCATCATGACGATGGTGTGGTGTGGTAATTTATGACTGTGGTGTGGTAATGTGGGACGAGGTATGGCAGTGGGGTTACTTAAGCAGCCCTAACAACCTGAACATGACAGCCATAAGGCCGGCCTGTGCTACGAGCATGGCGGCTACCCATTTGATGATGTCGGATTTAGTGCTTTCAAGGTCCGCTTTAGTGGCCAAATCCTTACGAGAGCTTGAATCGGCTTCATTGATAATCTTAACAAGGGCCTCAGCCCCATCATCGCCGAGTTTTTTTCGTAAGACCTCTGGTATAGTTATCACGCTCATGTAATCATTATACCACATCGAGTGATATTTATCAACCGCAGTTCCTCAAAAGGCTGTGGACTACCTCAGGGCCTTATAGATTTCGCTGTCGTTGCGTTTGCCTATAAACTGCACATAGACACAATTATTCTCCACCCTGTAGATTATGCGGTATTCGCCTATGTCCACTCTTAAATAATCGCAGCCTTTTAATTTCTTAGAGTCATTGGCCGTGCCGGTATCCAACAGGGAAAAGATTTTTCTCGTTACCTGAGAGTATTGTTTAGGGTCGAGGGTTTTAAGGAAGTTCCTGACCTGCCTGGTGATATGGAGAGTTAGCACGCTAAGTCTTATTTCTCAGGGCTTCCATAGATTCTTCGTGAGTTAAGTATCCTTCCTTTTCGGCCTCGGCGGCCCTTTCAGCCCAGTAGCTGTCTTCAATGGCGGTTAATCTCTCGTACTCATCAATAGATAATAAGACGGCTACCTTTCTGCCGGATTTCTCAATGGTTACAGGGTTTTTGATAGAATCCTCAAGGTACTTGCCGAAGTGAGTTTTAACTGCCGTTGCCTTAACAACCATGTAATGGCCCTCCGTTTTAGACTGATATAATCATTATAACTATTTTAATTAAAGCATGTCAAAGCACTCATGGCGTAGATTTCTAAAAAAAAGACTTGCAAAAAGCAAAAAGGTATGTTATATTATTAGCAATCACTCCTTGTGAGTGCTAACAACAATGAAGGGAGCGTGACTCTATGAAGTTTAAACCATTGAAAGAGCGTGTGTTTGTCAGCTACAAAGAAGAGCTGGAAAAAACTGCCGGCGGTATATATGTGCCCGATACGGCAAAGGAAAAGCCGCAGCGCGGCAAAGTCGAGGCCATCGGGTCAGAGGTGAAGGAGCTGAAGGTTGGGGACGAGATATTTTTCGATAAGTATTCCGGCTCGAAGGTTCAGATCGATAGTGTTGATTATCTGATAATCAAAGAAGAAGATGTCTTAGGAATAATCGCATAGGAGGGTGTAAATGGGAGCAAAACAGTTACTTTTTGATGAGGCGGCACGGAGGGAGATCCTTGAGGGTATTACTATCCTCACAAATGCCGTAAAGGCAACGCTTGGCCCTAAGGGCAGAAACGCAATTCTTGACAAGAAATATGGTTCTCCAACTATAACCAAAGACGGCGTCACCGTGGCCAAAGAAATCGAACTAAAGGATCCGTACCAGAACATGGGCGCGCAGCTCCTTAAAGAGGTTGCCTCTAAGACCTCTGACACCGCCGGTGACGGTACGACTACTGCAACAGTGCTGGCTCACGCCATCTACAAAGAGGGCGTAAAGAATGTCGTAGCTGGTGCCCACGCGATGGACTTAAAGCGCGGCATGGAAAAGGCCGTAACCGCGGTTATTGAAAAACTAAAGTCGATGACCAAGAAAGTCCAGGACAAGAAAGAAATAGCCCAGGTCGGAACGATTTCGGCAAATAACGACCCGTCGATTGGAGACCTGATATCCGAGGCGATGGACAAAGTAGGCAAGGACGGCGTAATCACAGTTGAAGAGGCCAAGAGCATGGTAACGGCATTAGAGGTGGTCGAAGGAATGCAGTTTGACCGTGGCTACATCTCGCCGTATTTTGTTACGGACGCAGAGAGGATGGAGTGCGTACTGGAAAACGCGCACATACTCCTCTATGACAAGAAGATCTCATCCATGAAAGACCTGATTCCCCTTCTTGAGCAGATAGCAAAGATGGGCAGGCCGCTGCTTATCCTCTCTGAGGATATAGAGGGTGAGGCCCTTGCCACGTTGGTTGTTAACAAGCTCCGCGGTACGCTTCAGGTAAGCGGCGTAAAGGCCCCCGGGTTTGGCGAAAGGCGAAAGGCCATGCTTGAGGACATCGCTATTCTTACAGGCGGTACAGTTATCTCTGATGATCTCGGTATGAAGCTTGAGAGCGTTAAGATGACCGACCTCGGACGCGCCAAAAAGATAACTATCGACAAGGACAACACAACGATAGTAGAGGGCGAAGGAAAGCAGGACGCAATCAAGGGCCGTGTAAAGCAGATAAAGTCTCAGATTGAGGATACTACCTCGGACTACGACAAGGAAAAACTCCAGGAGCGTCTCGCCAAAATCGTAGGCGGCGTAGCCGTAATCAACGTTGGTGCGGCCACAGAGACCGAGATGAAGGAGAAGAAGGCACGCGTAGAAGACGCCCTTCACGCAACCAGAGCGGCAGTCGAAGAGGGCATAGTCCCCGGCGGCGGAGTAGCCCTTCTGAGGTGCATAGCGACGATTAACGAACTGAAGCTGGCCGGAGACGAGAAAATCGGCGCCAATATCATAAAGAAGGCGCTTGAGGAGCCAATCAGGCAGATAATTCACAATGCCGGTCTCGAAAGCGCTATAATAATCGAGAAGGTAAAGGACTCTAAGGACCAGAACTATGGCTTTGACGCGCAGAACGAGAAGTACTGCGACATGATGAAAGAGGGCATAATCGACCCGACGAAAGTTACGCGCTGCGCGCTGCAAAACGCGGCCTCGGTGGCGTCGTTAATGCTTACCACTTCGGTGATGATAACCGACCTGCCCGATAAGGACGACAAGATGCCAATGGGCGGCGGTGGACATCCCGGCATGGGCGGTATGGGAGATATGTACTAGGATACAAAAGGTCTTTAGGGGGGGCCGCTTGGCCTCCCTTAAAACTCTATTTTATAAAGGAGACTTTATGAATAATAAAATAAGATGCAACGATTGTGAGCATGTGTTTTCCAACGATGATATTGAGAAGGAGTTAAAAGGGGATGAACCATGTCCAAACTGTGGCTCGAAACATCAAACTGTAACAGTTACTATTAGTGAACAAATAACTTCATATGACCAACTGCGTGGAAAAGTGAATGAAGATGGAAGAAAGAAGCCAATTAAAGAATTTATATCAGGCAGCGAACTATATGTAGATAGAGGAGATATAGTTAATAAACAAAGAGTAATTGATAGAGTAAATGATTACTATATGGAATTAGTTACAGATCAAGATGGTAATATAATCAAACATGATGAAGGAAAATTGAGTGAGCACAGAGGACATGGTTCGGCAAAGCATTAGAAAAAGGAATGATTATGTGGTTTCGTGTCAGGGTGCTTGAAGCTAAATGTTAGGACTTATTGAAAATGTCTATGAAGTTAATGCTGGTATGGGGTTTCCTGGATTCCTGCTTTCGCAGGAATGACAGAGTTGTTTGATTGGATGACGTATTTTGTTAACTGGTCGATGACTGGATTGTCGAATGGAGTCATAAAGGACAAACGGAGTCGTGAAAGGCAGAGGGCTGGAATCCTCTATGGTCTGTCATTCCTGCGAAAGCAGGAATCCAGTTCTTTAAGGAAATGGATGCCAAATCAAGTACGGCAGGGCAGATTTATGGCATTGTTGAATTATTCATAGTAGTTGTATAATAATAGGTTGAACACAGCGGTGGAGACTATGGACGCCAGGACGAGAAAGATACTGTTTGCGGTGATTGAGAGCTATATTGGGATAGCGGCCCCGGTGGGTTCCCGCTATATCAGCAAGAGGTACGGCTTTGGTATATCATCCGCGACTATAAGAAACACGATGAGCGATTTAGAGGAGCTTGGGTTTCTGAGCCAGCCCTATGCCTCATCGGGGCGGATTCCAACTGGCCGTGCCTACAGGTTTTTCGTCGAGTCTCTGCTTGAGTGTGGCATGTCTGAACACAGCAATCTCCTTTCGATGCTCTATGATAAGTCTACGGACACGAAGTCGAGCCTTGACGATTTCCTTGGCGTTATCTCACGGCTGATGTCGGACTGCTCCCACTACATGGGTGTTGTCCTGTCACGGACGACCGAGAGCAGCATCTTACGCAAGATCGAATTCTACACATATAAAGAAAACATGATTGTGGCAATCCTTTTAACTGAATACGGCATCGTGCGGCATATGATAGTGGAGTCATCCTCCAAACTGACGCAAAAGGATATGAATGAGATAAGCCGATACCTGAACAAGGAATTTGCAGGGTCAACCCTTCGGGATATTAAAAAGATTTTACTGGAAAACATGGCCGAGGAACGCGAAAAATGCGACACCCTCAAAGAAAAGGCAAAGAGTTTATGTAAGACGGTGTTTTCCTCGATAAACGCGGATATATTTATCTCCGGCATGAGTGAGCTTATAAACCTGCCGGACTTTGACGATATACAAAAAATTAAGGAGCTGTCCAAGGCGATAGACGACAAGGGCCTGATAATCAACCTGCTTGATAAGATACTGCAAAGCGAAGGCGTTCAGGTCTTCGTCGGGGATGACCCGCTGCTGGATGGAAAGACATTGAGCCTCGTGGCCTCGACGTTTTATGAGAAAGGAAGACCCTTTGGCGTATTGGGCCTCATCGGGCCGCAGAGAATGGACTATGCAAATGCCATATCAATTGTGAATACATCGGCGATGTTTCTATCAAGGCAGCTTGAGTACATATAGGAGGTCTCAACAACTGTGGAAGAGAAAAAGATTGACATAACCGTGGGGGACAATGTTGCTGATACCACCCCGCCTCCACCAGGCGATAATGATGTCGTAGTGGATATTCAAATAGATCCGGTAGAGAAACTTCGGCTCGAAAACAATGAACTACAAGACAAGTACAAGCGCCTCTACGCGGAGTTTGACAACTACCGCAAGCGTGTGCAAAAGGAAAAAGAGGAGATCTATAAGTACGGGACTGAGTCCCTGGTGACGAGCCTGCTATCGGTGATAGACAACCTTGAGGCGGCCCTCTCTCATGTTGCGCCAGGGGCGGCAGACGGATTAGCCCAGGGCGTGGATATGACACTTAAGGAACTCAAAAAAATACTCGCCTCAAACGGACTTGTTGAGATAGAGGCAAGAGGTAAACCCTTCGACCCCGCATACCACCATGCGATGACAGAGGTAGAGCGTGGAGATCTCGACGATAAAACAGTCGTAGAGGAATTCAGAAAGGGATACGTATTCAAAGACAGGGTAATCAGGGCGACCCTCGTGTCGGTATCTAAGAAGAAATCAACTGACAATAATGATATAACCCATAAGGAGGCAGATAATGGCTAGAGCAATAGGGATAGATCTTGGAACGACAAACTCATGTGTGGCGGTGGTACAGGCCGGTGAGCCTGTTGTAATCCCCAATCAGGAGGGTAACAGAACTACGCCCTCGGTGGTTGCCTTTACGGACAAGGACGAGAGGCTCGTAGGGCAGATAGCAAAGAGGCAGGCGATAACGAATTCGGAAAATACGATATTCTCTGTAAAACGCCTGATGGGCAGGAAGTTCAACTCTGCCCAGGTAAACGATGCACAAAGGAGGCTTCCCTATAAGATAGTAGAGGCCCCAAACGGCGACGCCCATGTGGAGATTCGGGGGAAGCGCTACGCCCCGCCGCAGATTTCCGCGATGATTCTGCAAAAACTAAAGCAGGCAGCCGAGGACTTCCTTGGTGAGCCTGTGACGGACGCCGTTATAACCGTCCCCGCGTACTTCGACGACAACCAGCGCCAGGCCACAAAAGAGGCCGGTAAAATAGCAGGCTTAAACGTCCTGAGAATAATAAACGAACCCACGGCGGCCTCACTTGCCTATGGTATAGACAAGAAAAAAGAAGAGAAGATTTCGGTCTATGACCTTGGCGGCGGCACGTTTGACATCTCGATACTTGAGATAGGCGAGGGCGTCATTGA
>PEAC01000089.1:0-8849 GCA_002753305.1 Nitrospirae bacterium MYbin6 | reverse complement strand
CGACAAACGGCGATACATATCTTGGGGGCGATGACTTTGACATTCGCATAATGGACTGGCTCGTGGATGAGTTCAAAAAGGAGCAAGGTATAGATTTAAAGAAGGATAAAATGGCGTTGCAGCGCCTCAAAGAAGCGGCAGAGAGGGCAAAGGTGGAGCTTTCAAGTGCCACAGAGACGGAGATAAATCTACCCTTTGTTACGGCGGATGCCTCGGGGCCAAAGCACCTGTTGCTTAAACTATCGAGGTCGAAGTGTGAGCAGCTTGTTGATGACCTTATCAGGCACTCCATAGAGCCATGCAAGCAGGCCCTGAATGATGCCGGCCTGTCGACGTCTGAAATTGATGAGGTGCTCCTTGTGGGCGGCTCAACGAGGATGCCCAAGGTAATTCAGACCGTGCAGAGTTTCTTTAACAAAGAGCCAAACAGGACCGTCAACCCGGACGAAGTCGTTGCGGTAGGTGCGGCAATCCAGGCCGCCGTCCTCAAGGGCGACGTAAAGGAGGTCCTGCTGCTTGACGTAACACCTCTGTCTTTAGGTATTGAGACATTGGGCGGGGTGTTTACAAAACTCATCGAGAGAAACACGACGATACCGACAAAAAAGAGCCAGATATTCTCAACGGCAGCGGATAATCAGCCAGCCGTTACGATAAAGGTATTTCAGGGCGAGAGGGAGATGGCCGGAGACAACAAGCTGCTTGGGAATTTCGAGCTGCTTGGCATCCCACCGGCCCCGCGCGGCATACCTCAGATTGAGGTAACGTTTGACATAGACGCTAACGGCATACTCCATGTCTCGGCCAAAGACCTTGGCACGGGCAAGGAGCAGTCGATTAAGATAACGGCCTCAAGCGGCCTTACAGACGATGAGATAAAAAAGATGGTAAAAGACGCCGAGGCCAACGCCGAAGAGGACAAGAGGAAAAAAGAAATCGCGACACTCAGAAACGAGGCCGACACACTGGTATACTCCGTTGAGAAGTCATTAAAGGATTATGGCGAAAAGATCCCGCCGGGTGAAAAGGCAGAGGCTGAGGAGGCCCTTAAGCGTCTCAAGGACTTGAAGGACACTACAAGCAACCCCGAAGAACTCAAAAAAGCGGTAGAGGCCATGACGGCCATATCCCACAAGTTTGCCGAAAAGATGTATAAAGAGGCCGCAGAGGCAAAGGCCGCGTCCGAACAGCAGGGGCAGCAGCATGGCGGAGGAGGCGAGGGTGCCGGCGCGCATAAGCATGGAGGAGGTCCGGAAGAGGAAGTGGTAGAGGCCGAGTTCGAAGACGTGGACAAGAACAAGAATAAATGAAAGACTACTATAACATACTGGAAGTAGAAAGGAGCGCCACGCCGGATGAGCTGAAGAAGGCCTACCGGAAGATGGCGCTGAAATACCATCCTGACCGCAACTCAGGAGACAAGGAGGCCGAGGAGAAGTTTAAAGAGATAAACGAGGCATACTCGTGCCTTTCCGACGCGAAAAAGCGCGCCCACTATGATAGATTCGGCACAATGGACGGCATGGGCGGTATGGGTGGCGGTGCGGCGGACTTCGGGTTTGGCGCGTTTACGGATATATTTGACGATTTCCTGGGGGATATCTTTGGCGGTGGTGGTGGGCAGAGAAGACAGCGCGTAAGGCGTGGCGCGGACCTGCGCTATGACCTGGAGATAACGCTGATGGATGCGGCTTTTGGCACGGAGAAAAACATATCTATCCCGCGAATGGACAGTTGTGAGCGGTGCCACGGGAGTGGTTCGGCAAGCGGCAGGGCGCCCCAGCCATGTAATCAGTGCAACGGCAGCGGGCAGGTGCGCTTTCAGCAGGGATTCTTTACCGTAAGCAGGACCTGTGGCAAGTGCGGCGGCGCGGGGGCAGTGATCTCTGACCCATGCAGTGAATGCAACGGCAGCGGCAAGGTGAAAAAGATGCGAAACCTCTCCATAAAGGTCCCCGGAGGGGTAGATACCAATACACGCCTGAAGATGACCTCAGAAGGGGAGGCCGGAGAGCGCGGAGCGCCCCCCGGAGACCTGTACATATTTTTAATTGTCGCGGAGCATCCGTTTTTTAAGCGGCACGAAAGGGACATCTACTGTGAAGTCCCGATCAGTTACCCGACGGCAGTCCTTGGCGGAGAGCTTGATGTGCCCACACTAAAGGGTGTGTCAAAGTTGAAAATCCCGCAATCCACCCAGTCCGGCCAGCAGTTCAAGCTAAGAGGTGAGGGTATTCAGCGCGTAGGCGGCAGTACGCGCGGTGACCAAATCGTAAGGGTCTACATAGACGTACCTAAGAAAATCACACCGAGGCAGCGCGAAATCCTTGAAGAATATGCCGCAATCGGCGGTGACGATGTACAAAAGACTCTCAAGGAAAAACTGAAAGAGATGTTTACGGGCTGAACAGAAAGTACTGTTATTTCCATTAATCAATGCCCAACGTATATATTGAATCCACCGCAATCTCCGGCGCTACGGCTATAATCACGGGTGAAACTGCGAGATACGTCCTGACGGTACTGAGATATAAGACAGGTGGAGAATTCTGTATATTTGACGAAACAGGCCGGTTTTACAAGGGTACAATAACCTCCTGTTCCAAAAACGAAGCGCATCTGTCAATAACCCGGCAACCAGCGCCGAACACCGAATCCCCCGTGTCGATAACCCTATGCCAGGGCCTGTTGAAGGGCGCAAAAATGGACTTAGTGGTACAAAAGGCCGTGGAACTTGGTGTTAAACGGATAATCCCCATGATAACGAACCGCACACAGCTTGATTATACGAGAAAAATCGACAGGTGGAGGAAAATAGCCATAGAGGCCGCGAGGCAGTCTATGAGAGTAGCCGTACCTGAAATAGCGGAGGCCACGAATTTCACCGTGCTGATGGAATCAATACAAGCCACTGGCGCTGCTACAATGATGTTTTACGAAGGCAGAGGGAAGGGACTAAAGGAAATCCGCGAGCCTGGTCAAAATATCTATATAATAACCGGCCCGGAAGGTGGGTTTACACCAGAGGAAGTCAATCAGGCGGAGGCATCCGGCGCAACAATCGTAACGATGGGAAACAGGATATTAAGGGCTGAGACGGCGGCCATCTCGGCATTGACGCTGGTGCAGTTCATATTTGGCGACATGGGTTACAGCCGGTAGCTTTTCGTTTATTCTTAGCAGATAATCTGGACCTCAGCAATATGTCAGCTCCGCGGCGCCGATTATGCCGGCGTCTCCGCCAAGAGTCGAGGGGATTATAACCGTCTTTGCGTACAGCTCCTTAAAGGCTGAGGCCGTGGCGGTCTTTATGGCCTTCTTTATGAAAATGTCCCATGCCCCTATCAGCCCTCCCATCAGGATTACGGCGTCGGGGCCGAAGATGTTGATGTAGTTGGCTATGCCGATACCCAGATAAAACCCGGCCGTCTTGAATATCTCAATGGCCAGCGGGTCTCCCAGGTTTGCGTATTTATAGATGTCGGCCGGGGTGATAGCACAATCGGCGTCTTTTACCATCATCGTCTCTCTTTTTAGTTCAATTGCCTCTATGGCTACCGTGGACATAGCCCTTGCCGAGGCATAGGCCTCAAGGCATCCCTTGCCTCCACAGCCGCACAACCTGCCACCGGGCTCTACCACAATATGTCCCAGCTCTCCGGCGATGCTCAGGAGTTTCCGGTTATATACTACGCCTCCACCGATCCCCGTGCCCAGGGTTAACATCACAAACGTATTCAGGTCCTTGCCTGCCCCTGAGACGCTCTCCCCCAGGGCCGCCAGAGATGCGTCGTTTCCAATATACACCGGTGTGTTAAACCTCTCTTGCAGTATTCTGACAAAATCTATTTCTCTCAGAATGGGCAGATTCGGGGCATTTAAGATTTTCTTCCCATCGGTCAGCCCTGCAACTGCCAGCCCTATGCCGTTAATCTCCCCTGAGAACAACTTCCCTATCGCCCCTACAAGGCTCTCTATAATGTTACCGGTTGACGATACCGTTATCTTATCGACAATTTGTCCCTCGCGGGAGACAACGGCTACGCGAAGATTCGTCCCGCCCAGATCCACTCCTATTGAAAATGGCTTGCTCATTGTCCAGCCTCCTCATGGTATATATATAGTTTATACTTAATGTCTTGCCGGCAATTAATATACAATATTTGATACAAACAATAATATACGTCCTGAGGCTGGATAGCTAGTCAATCCGAAGCACTAATATATTATATCACAGGCTGCTGAAATAACATGACAGTTTTATGTGCAATACTGTACAATACACATATAGGAGACAGCCCTCAAGCAATGGAACAAAATCTATACGACATGATAGCAGATTATATGGAGAAGGGTTTTTTGGACAACATAATAGACATGTTCAGGTATGACCCGGATGTATATCCGGTTGCGCCGCGGCTGATAAGCGACGAGCGCATACGTGTGCGCCTGGGGGCAATAGCCCTGCTTGAGTCGCTGGCCGAGATAGGGTATGCCCATCTTGGGGAGATTGCCGACGCCATAGCGCCGCTCTTAAGCTCAGACAATCCGCTTATCAGAGGTGATGCGGCCTATGGCCTTGGCATAATCGGCCTTGACCGGCATATCCCCACGTTGGAGACACTGTTAAACGACGAAACGCAGGATATTTCCGAAGCGGCCCTCGACTCAATATCGGAAATTATGCAGAGGGCCAGTACCCAGGCATGAAGGGGTTGAAATATTGCATGATTATATTTAAAATGGTATATGGGCTTGAGTAGGATATCGGAACCAGTCTTTATCATAACGGCGTTGGTGTTGTTTGCAGCTGCGGCCGCCTTTATATATGTATATCTGAGGAGGAAGGAAAAGACAGAGACGTTTAACGGAATCCTTGAGAAGGCCGACAGGCTGTTCGATGAAGGTGAATCCTTAAGGGCCTTGCAAGAGTACCGGGCAATCATCGGGAATATAACCATTAAGGGTAACCCGCTTCTCTATACGCAGGCAACCCATCGCATAGGGATCTGCTACAGAAGGCTTGCCGAAGAAGGAGAAAACGAGAGGAATCTGACACTGGCCATCAAGTCATACGAAGAGGCGCTGTCAGTCTACACTGGCATACCGGAGCCAAATTGCAGGGCGGGCGACGAATACGCAATGATCTGGTTTGACATAGGAAACGCCCTTTGGGCGCTGTCAGAACTAAAAGACGAGAAAATCAACATCAAAAAGGCCATCAACGCCTACGAACATGTGCTAAAAATATATAACCTGGAAAACAACCCTGTAAAGTACGGTACAGTTCAAAACAGCCTTGGCCTTGCCTACTGGGAACTTTCCGGGCTGAAAGACAACGCCAAAGAAAATCTTCAAAGGGCGGCCACGGCTTACGAAGAGGCCATAAAGAGCGGGACGTTCAATAAATACCCAAGCGACTGCGCCGAGATTAACTACAACATAGGCCTGGTACTTTGGGAACTCTCAGCACATCAGGACAAGGAGGGCAACCTTGCAAGGGCCGCAGCCTTTATAGACTCAGCCATAAAGGTAATCACCTTCGACAGGAATCCCATCCAGTATGCCATAGCGCAAGACCACCTGGCAGGAATATATGAGGACTTGTCGGAGCTGAAAGACAAGGCGGAAAACCTGGCAAAGGCAGTGGCGGCCTATGAAGAGGCCCTGAAGGTGCGCACCTCCGGCGAATATCCCATGGAATATGCAATTCTGAAAAACAACATGGGAAAGGCCCTCGGGGCGCTGACAGAGTGTGGCGGCAGCGAATTGAATCTGATGAGGGCGATAGTGGCCTTTAAAGACGCCCTAAGAATATACACACCGGAGGACTTCCCAAATGACTACGCCAAGACGGTAAACAACCTGGGCAAAGCCTATATGTTTCTTTCAGAGAAACAAGAGGCGGAGGGGAATCTGAGGTTGGCCATTTATGCCCTTAAGGAGGCATTAAAAATATACGCCCCGGAGGAATTCCCGGTAGAATACCACATGACGCAGGGAAACCTTGGCAACGCCTACCTGGCCCTGTCCGATGTAAGCGATAAAGAGGAAAACCTCATGAAGGCCGCACGCTCATACGAAAAGGCCCTGAAAATCGAAGTAGCAGACCAGTTTCCGCTGAAATATGCCCAGACACAGTATAACCTCGGCAATGCCTGTTATACATTGTCAAATATTCAGAATAAAAAGGAAAACCTCAGCAAGGCGGCATACGCCTTCGAGAAGGCCATGAATATATATACTCCACAAGAGAATCATATGAGATACTCAGAGATAAAAAACAAACTCGACATCATCATGCAAAGCCTGGCCCTGATAGAGAAACCATCTTGAGTACCCTTGCTTATATTTCTGAATAGCCATTAAAGATTTTCCCGATTTCACTATTTCTTTATCTTTCGTGTATAATAGTAGTTTGCCTGAATGCAGCCTGAAAGGATGAAAATGGACGGCCATAGAATTTGGTAACTGAAAATATAAGGAATTTCTCTATAATTGCCCACATTGACCACGGCAAGTCCACACTGGCCGACAGGTTTTTGGAGCTTACCGGCGCGTTGAGCCGCAAGGAACTCACTAAACAAGTTCTCGATTCAATGGACCTCGAAAAAGAGCGCGGTATCACTATAAAGGCCCACGCCGTCAGGATTCTCTATTTGGCCGGCAACGGCTTAACATATATCCTGAATCTGATAGACACCCCAGGGCATGTGGACTTCTCATATGAGGTATCACGCAGCCTGGCCTCGTGTGAGGGCGCGCTTTTAGTGGTCGACTCTACACAGGGCGTTGAGGCCCAAACCCTCGCCAACACCTATCTTGCCCTTGACCACAACCTTGAGCTCTTGCCAGTCATAAATAAAATCGACCTCCCGCAGGCAGAGCCAGAACGCGTTGTCGCGCAAATTGAGGAGACCATTGGGATTGACTGCTCAGAGGCCTTAATGGCATCGGCTAAAAGCGGCGTTGGCGTCAGGGAAATCTTAGAGGCCATTGTAAAAAAAGTTCCGCCGCCCACAGGGGACGCCTCGTTGCCTCTCAGGGCATTGATCTTTGACTCCTGGTTTGACAGCTATAAGGGGGTCATTGTCATGATCAGGGTCTTTGACGGCACACTTAAACAGGGCACGCAAATAAAAATGATGTCCACCGGCAAGGTCTTCGAGGTCATAGACGTTGGGGTGTTTACCCCGAAACTGCTCTATACGGAGGCGCTTGGCCCCGGCACTGTGGGCTTTTTATCCGCTAATATGAAGACCGTCGGGGATACGAAAATCGGAGATACGATTACTTACGCACAGGGCGGGGCCTCTGAACCCCTGCCCGGTTATAAAGAGATCAAGGCAATGGTCTTTTGCGGCATCTACCCGACCGAGACCCACGAGTACGAAGACCTTAAGGACGCCCTTCTGAAGCTTGGCCTCAATGACGCCTCCTTCAGCTATGAGCCTGAGACCTCAACAGCGCTCGGCTTTGGCTTCAGGTGCGGATTCCTCGGCCTCCTGCACATGGACATCATTAAGGAAAGGCTGGAGCGTGAGTTTAACCTGTCGCTCTTAAACACCGCCCCTACGGTAATCTACAGGGTTACAAAAAACGACGGCGAAGTGGAGATGATAGATAATCCTACACAACTGCCCGATAGTTTTGTTAATATAGAGGAACCGTTCATTCTGGCGACGATTTTCGTGCCGGAGAGATTCGTTGGCAATATCTTTGACCTGTGCCAGGAGAAACGAGGCACGCAGAAGGAGTTCACATACTTTGGGAAAGACAGGGTCATGGTGGCATACGAGCTGCCGATGAACGAGATACTGTGGGATTTCTTTGACAGATTGAAGTCCATCTCGAAGGGTTACGCCTCAATGGACTATGAGTTCATCGGTTACCGTGACTCTGACCTGGTCAAGCTCGACATCCTGATAAACGCAAAACCCGTGGATGCCCTCTCACTCATAGTCCACAGGGATAAGTCCTACCAAAAAGGGCGGCAAATCGTGGAAAATCTGCGAAAAGTAATCGACCGCCAGCTCTATGAGATCGCCATTCAGGCGGCCATCGGCAGGAAAATCATCGCCAGAGAAAGCGTCAAGGCCATGAGAAAGGACGTCCTGGCCAAGTGCTACGGCGGCGATATTACAAGAAAGCGAAAGCTGCTGGAAAAACAAAAGGAAGGGAAAAAGAGGATGAAACAAATTGGCAATATTGAGATACCACAGGAGGCCTTCTTAGCCGTTATGAGGATCGATAAGTGAAAAAATCAATTTTAAGAGAATACTCAGAGGCAATAGTAACCGCCCTTTTACTTGCCCTGTTCATCCGTGCCTTTGTGATACAGGCATATAAAATCCCCTCAGGCTCCATGGAGACTACTCTGTTGATAGGAGACCAGCTCCTGGTCAATAAGTTTACCTATGGCGTAATGATACCCTTTATGGACAAGAAGTTCCTTATTTTTAACCAGCCCAAGCGTGGCGATATAATAGTGTTTAAATTCCCTGAAGACCATAACAGGGACTTCATAAAGCGTGTCATAGCCGTAGGTGGAGATATCGTAGAGGTTGTTGACAAGGAGGTCTATGTCAACCATGAAAGGCTGGTCGAGCCATACGTAAGGCATACGGACAACTCAATAAGAAACGGCATCCCGCCGCGCGACAACATGGAACCAAGGCGAGTCCCCCCCGGCCGAATCTTCGTCATGGGCGACAACCGCGACCACAGCCACGACAGCCGCTTCTGGGGCTTTGTCGACCCTGAGCTTGTGCGCGGCAAGGCATTGATTATCTATTGGTCGTGGGACAATTCTCAAAATATAAGCTGGTATGAACGTATCAGATTTAAAC
>PEAC01000088.1 GCA_002753305.1 Nitrospirae bacterium MYbin6 | reverse complement strand
TGCCGGCAACGATAGCGGCCGCCGACATGGTAATCTTTCTGGTAACGAACGTCTCACCGCGGCGCGGGGATTCGTGGTTGAACAATATGCCGTTACAGGCAAACATGCCATAGCCTTCCCTGTAGTTAACGGCCATCCAGTAGGCATAGACCTTTGCGGCGGCATAGGGGCTTCTAGGGTAAAAAGGTGTAAGCTCATTTTGGGGGGCGGCGGCAGCGCCAAACATCTCCGAGGAGGATGCCTGGTAGAATTTCGAGTTGACACCGCTTTTTCTCAGCGCCTCAAGGATGCGCGTAGTGCCCAGGCCGGTAATGTCGCCGGTATACTCGGGCATGTCGAAACTCACCCGGACGTGGCTTTGGGCGCCCAGGTGGTAGATTTCGTCCGGTTTGACGTTATAGATAATGCTTGTCAGCTGGCCGGAGTCCGAGAGGTCGCCGAAGTACAGGAAGATCTTTGCGTCCGGGTCGTGCTTATCGACAAAGATATGGTCGATTCTGCCCGTATTAAAGGTACTGGCCCGGCGGATTATGCCGTGGACCTCGTAGCCCTTTGAAAGGAGCAGCTCGGCCAGGTACGACCCGTCCTGCCCGGTGATTCCTGTGATTAATGCCCTCTTTATACCAAGCCTCCCTGTATTGGTGTGCCAGTAGTATTTTAGATGTTAAATGCTGATTGTGTCAATGCGCCCTGAAATATTTATCAGGCCGGCCGCCTGCGAAATAATTTTTTTATAAAATGGTCTGAAAAGTTGTTGACATCGCATATGGCAAGGGGTATAATAGCGTTGGTTTTGACATTATGAAAATACTTTAGTAAAAGAAGGTGCGATGATATGAGCCATGCATGGAGACCGGTATTCGTAGTATTAGCAGCGATAGTGTTTTTTCTGGTAGCGCGAGTGATATTGGTTCCGTCTGACTTCTCTGCAAAAAACGGCGATTACAAGTACCAGTGGCACCGTTTAAGCAGTGAACAGTACTGGAAGGACTTTCCCGTCAAGCACAAGGGAATGGAGTTTTGCGGGATGTGCCATGTCCCTATACTTGAGAAGCTAAAGGGAGGGGGGCATCAGAATGTGCAGTGTGAAAACTGCCACGCCATGTTTAATCCTGAAAAGAAAAGCCATCCGATTGATCTGAAAGAGATATCCGGCTATCTGCTGAACATAGGAACAGACCGTTCACGTGAGCTGTGTAAGCGTTGCCATGCCGAACTTCCCTACAGGCCTTCGACGTATACGGACCCGAAGAAGGGTACCGTGAAATTTAAGATGATTGATCCGGACAAACACAATCCAAGCATGGAGTGTGCCATGTGCCACGATGTACATTCGGCTGGTTTTAAGACCGCTGCTAAATAAGGAGAATGAATATAATGAATCTATCGCGAAGGGAACTATTGAAAATGGGTCTGGTGGCCGTGTGTGGCACGGTAATCCCGTTGAGCGCTCTGGAGATACTGACACCGGAGGCGGCGGCCTCGCTGATACATCCGTTCAGTAAGAAGAAACGGTGGGCCTTCGTTGTCGATACAACTAAATGTGTGGGTTGCGGGATGTGTGCCAAGGCCTGCAAGCTGGAGAACGAGGTACCTTTCGATACCGAAGTCCAGAGGACATGGATAGAGAGATACGTGCAGCTTAAGGATGGCAAGGTAATAATCGACTCGCCGCAAGGGGCCAGATACGGATATACGAAAAATGACCCGCAGGGCAAGGAAATCAAGGACTCGGAGGTAGCGAAGGGGCTTTTCGTCCCAAAGCTCTGCAATCAGTGCGAGAAACCGTCGTGCGTGCAGGTATGTCCGGTAGGGGCAACGTATAAGACCGAAGACGGCGTAGTGCTGGTAGACAGGGGATGGTGCATAGGGTGTGGGTACTGTATAACTAACTGCCCGTATTTTGCCCGTTTTTTCCATCCGATTACGAACACGGCAGACAAGTGTACTTTTTGTTACCACAGGATAACAAAGGGGTTGAATACTGCCTGTGTGGATTCCTGCGCCTTCGGGGCAAGGAAATGCGGTCTGATAAACGACCCGGAAAGTGAAGTGTTCAAGATTCTCAGCACAGAGCGCGTAAGCGTGTTAAAACCTGAATATGGCAACGAACCGCATGTGTTTTATATCGGTTTAGACCACATAGTTCGTTGACGGCAGATTGAATTATATGAATAAAATAAGATATGAAACTTGTGAGGTGAAATGATGGAAGGACATATGGCCCATGGGGCGTTGTGGACTGTAAAGGAATTGTTTACATATCCGAACGAGTATATTTACTGGACAATCACAATAGTGGTGTATCCTTATATAACTGGGCTTGTGGCAGGGGCATTTGTGTTATCAAGCATGTATCACGTATTTGGGAAGGAGGAGTTGAAGCCGGTAGCGAAGTTTTCGCTGGTTTTTTCGTTTGCCTTGTTGTTGATGGCGACTTCGCCGTTGATGCTGCATCTGACACAGCCGTTCAGGTCGATTAATATAATGCTGACACCGCATTTTTACTCAGCCATAGCGGCCTTTACCATTGTATATCTGTCGTACATGGCCATAGTGATGGCCGAGATATGGTTTGTCTTCAGGCCTTTCATCATAGAGCAGGCAATGGAGAAAAAGGGCTTGCTGGGGCTTATATACAAGGCAATGACCCTTGGCAGTTTTGACGTCAGCGAAAAGGCACTCCACACAGACGAAAAGATAATAAAGATTCTGGCCGCAGTTGGTATTCCAGCCGCGGCACTGCTGCACGGCTACGTAGGTTTTATATTTGGCTCGGTAAAGACGGTGCCGTTGTGGAAGACGCCGCTGATGCCGTTTATATTTTTGATGTCGGCGATTATCTCAGGTGTTTCGGTATGTATAGTGACATATATAACGGGTATGGCGCTGAAGAGAAACTTCATATGCGGGGCCTCTATAAGGAGTATGTGCAAGGTGCTGGTGTGGTTTTTGGTAGCGGCATTTATACTTGAGGGGGTTGATATAATATTTCATGCCTACACGGCCGAGGAATCCTGGGGCATTATGAGTGAGTTGTTGTTCGAGCGTTTTGCCTTTAATATGATAGTGGTACAGTGGTTTTTTGGTATGATAGTACCTCTTCTTCTGTTGTTGCTGCCGAGGTTGACGATGCTCAGGGCCTTTATATCGTCGGCACTGGTCTTAATTGGCGTGTTTACGATGCGCTGGGACGTAGTAATAGGCGGGCAGTCGATGTCGAGGAGTTTTGCCGGCTTTTTGACTTACAAAATGCCTATAATACCCAACAGCATTGAGGCACTCAAAGAAGGCCCAATACTGATAACTATGCTGCTGCTTATGCCGTTTTTCCTGCTGTTCATCTTTAATAAGATACTTCCGGTTTTTATCGAGGTCTTCAACGAAGAGGATTGCGGGTTCACGGAGGGGCTTCTTAGTGGTAAAGATAGCGCAAAACATTAATTGCCAGTGGGGTGTTTAACATGAAAGGGAAAATATGTGTGGCAGCCATAGTGGTATTGCTTACATTATGTCTGTTGCCTGATGTGCCAATGGCCGAGACAGACATAGTGACTACGACAAAGCCTCCGTTTACGCCAGGGATATTCCCATGCTCGGCATGCCATGCCGCCATGGCCCCTAATAAAGAAAGGCGTGAGCTTACGTTTCACACGGAAATCCAGTTGAAACACGCCCAGGAGCAGCGCTGGTGTCTGGACTGCCATGACGCCGCTAACAGAGATATGCTGCACCTTGCAAACGGGGACCTGATCCCATTTGATAAATCGTACCAGTTATGCGGGCAATGCCACGGAAACACATACAGGGACTGGAAGACAGGCATTCATGGCAAGAGGGTAGGGTACTGGAATGGCGGCAAGACATATTCTCTATGTGTAGATTGCCACAATCCCCATTCACCGAAGTTCAAACCGCTAAAACCTATGCCGGTCCCGGCTAAACCAAAGGATATTCAAAACATAAAGGGTACTACCTCAGTAGAGATTGAAGGAAAGAAGATATATATTCCCAACGAAAATGCCAAATAAAGGCTTAGAGGTGCGACAGATGAAAAGGTGCGACAGATGAAAAGAAGAGACTTCATGAGAAGCGCCGCATTAACTATTGGCGGCTTGCTTATGCCGGCCAATAAGAGCGATGCATCAATGTGGGAGACATTTTTTCAGAAGTACTTCAGGGAGATGACACCGCAAGAGAAGAAGGGCGTTGCCAAAAGGCTGGAAAAAGAATACGAGGCCAAGACCGGTGTAAAGATTAACGTAAAGACAAACGAGGCCCTGCCCGGCGTAAAGTATGGCTATGGCCTGGACCTTTCAAGGTGCATAGGGTGCAGGCGCTGCGTCTATGCCTGTGCTACAGAGAACAATCTCTCACGCAAGCCGCAGATGCACTATATAACGGTGCTGGAGTTTAAAAACGGCGAAAAATGGATAAGCGACCTTGAGGAATCACAAAAGTACTATAAGCACGAAATGGTTCCGGCCCCGGAGCACTTCTATATGCCCGTGCAGTGCCAGCAGTGCGACAATCCTCCCTGTGTGAAGGTCTGCCCGACAAAGGCGACATGGAAAGAGCCTGACGGTATAGTGGTAGTGGACTATAACTGGTGCATCGGGTGCAGGTATTGTATGGCGGCGTGTCCATACGGCGCGAGGAAATTTAACTGGGGCGAGCCGACGGTTCCCCCTGAACAATTCAACCCGGATACCCACTATCTGGGCAATCGCCCGAAGTTCAAGGGCCATGTGGAGAAATGCACGTTCTGTATCCAGAGGACGAGGGAAAATCCTGGCAGATATCCGGCATGTGTCGAGATATGCCCTGCAGGCGCAAGGAAATTCGGCAATCTCCTTGACCCTAACAGTGAAATAAGCCAGTGTATAGAGAAAAAGCGGGTGTTTCGGTTAAAGGAAGAGCTTAACACCCATCCGAACTTTTTATATTTCTTTAGTATGTAGAGGAGGGAGGCCTTATGGGGATGTTAGTGTTTATAAAAGATATGCTTGGCCATATAATCAGGGGAAACAGGATGTATTATATCTGGCTTGTGGTTTTAGGCATTTTCATTACGATGGGGGCGATTGCGTATTTCTGGCAACTCAGCGAAGGCCTGATAGTAACGAACATGAGAGACCAGGTGTCTTGGGGTTTTTACATAGCTAATTTCACGTTTTTCGTAGGTGTGGCTGCCGCGGCCGTGATGCTTGTAATCCCGTCCTACATATATCATTTCAAACCGATAAGGGAGATTGTGCTGTTTGGGGAGATGATAGCGGTAATGGCGGTAATAATGTGTATCCTGTTTGTAGTTGTGGACATGGGCAAACCATTTCACGCCTGGCACATTATGATGAAGCCTAACTTCCCATCTTCACTGTTGGTATGGGACGTAATAGTGTTAAACGGGTACTTAATAATAAACGCGGCAGCGGTAACGTATGTACTTTACAGGGCGGCAAACGGGAAGGAGTATAAGATGTCAATCATGTGGCCGATAGTGTTGATGTCGATACCGTGGGCATTTAGTATTCATACGGTAACGGCGTTTTTATATAATGGCCTGTCGTCGCGGCCCTTTTGGAACGCGTCGATTGTGGCGCCAAGGTTTATAGCCTCAGCGCTATGTTCAGGCCCGGCGCTTATGATTATCGTATTTCAGATAGCCAGAAAGGTCTCGGAGGTTGATATATCTAATGAGGCCATACACAAGATAGCCGAGTTGATTGCCTACGCGATGGGTATTAATCTGTTTTTATATGCCGCCGAGATATTCAAGGAGTTTTATTCGCATAGCATTCACTTAGCCCCGATGGACTATCTGTTTTTTGGTCTAAGAAAGGGCGGAGAGCTTCACAATGTCCTTGTGCCGTTTACGTGGATTGCGCTGGTTTTTAATATTACGGCCTTTATACTGTTTTTAATGCCGAAGATGAGATATAATTTTTTTACGATGAATCTGGCGTGTATCCTGATTTTAGTAGGTGTGTATATCGAAAAAGGTATGGGATTGATAATCCCCGGCTTTATTCCGGACACGCTGGGAGAGATATACGACTACATGCCTTCGGCAACGGAACTGCTCATAACTGCCGGCATCTGGGCCACGGGGGCGCTTATCTATACGCTCATGATTAAGACGGCAGTGCCTATTTATAAGGGGGAACTGAGTCTGATACCAAAGGCTCAGAGGCGAAAGCTCCCTGTTCATTAAGTACCGCGCGGCCGCATCAGGACATCGGGCCGCATCAGGTGTCCGGGCCGCATCAGGCGTCCGGGCTGAATAATGGCCTCCCAGGGCTTCAAACACCTGCCAGATGCCGGCATGATTGGGGTAAACCTCGTCGTGGCGACATTTATAGGCTTTTTCATAGGGAAGTGGCTTGACAGGCTTTTTGGCACGCAGCCGTATCTTACCATTACGTTTCTTATCCTGGGGATTATCTCCGGCTTTATAGAGCTATTCAGGCTTGCCTTGAAGGAATTGGGGAAATCGGATGATTAGGGCAGTGGCAGTGAGGACCCTGGCCTCCCTGGCGGTTGCCATAGTGGTGTCGCTTGTGGCGGACTATGGAGGGATGTCCATGAGCATACTGCTCGGTGGTGTAGTGGGGCTGTTGAACTTCGTATTCCTGTCATGGAGCATGAGCGGCCTTCTTAACGCGGACAGTGTTGCCCCGGTGATGCTTATATTCAACATGGTAAGGCTGATATTGGTGTTGGGGGTGTTATTCGTGTTGATTTATCTGAAATTAGCGGGGATAATAGGGCTAGCCATAGGGCTGACCATTTCATTTCTGGTTGTGTTGTGGGTTGGATATTTCGGTACTGAGAGGTTGCGGTGAAATATTTATCCCACACTGAATTTGTCAATCCGTTTAGGGCCGATTGTGATGGCCGTGTCATTGTTGTTGAGTAAAGTCTCTGGTGGAGGGTTCAGGATAAAGTCGCTATGTTGTCTGCGTAAGCCAAGCACAATGTGATTGAATCCTGAGGCTGCGGCCTTCAGGGTTGAAAACGTATCACCTTCCTTACAAGCGATGGGAGTAAAGTAAAGCTGCTCGCCCTTGGAGCTATCGATAAGTTCAAAAATAACCTCCTGAGTCCCGGGGTTCAGCAATTCCTGGCTGACGAAATATGCGTCAAAGCGTGAGAGGCATACGACATGGTCGCACTTGGCCTTGCGCAAGAGAGCCTCGGTGTAGGGGTTCACACATTCGACGACCGTTTTAATCCTCTTTGAGGCAGCTCCTGTCCTTCCCTCCACGGCAAGGGTTATGGCAACGTTGAGATTGTCCGAGGCGGGGTTGCCGGGATTTTTACAAAGCACAACAACATGCCTTGCGTAATCAATGGATGCCCGTGTGAGGGTCTCGTCTCTGGTAGGGTTGCCACGGATGAAGCGTATTCCTCCGGATGAAAGTTCGGGGGGGAGTTCTTCGAGGTCTTCGTCGATGATGGCCACGAAGCTGTCTTCACGGAAGGCAGGGTCGTTTTTAAGCTCCGTAATAATAAGCGCAATTTTAGAAAGGCTTGGATAGTTAATAATCACGAGGTGGTCTTTTAAGTTGATATTGCTCATTCCCTTAATCTCCTTATTTTTTTCAGTAATCAGAACTGTTGCAACGATAGACAGTGTATATCCCAAAAGCCCGATACCGAGCAGCATCAATGGTACGCCAATGAGCAAGCGACCGGGCGTAGTTTTAGGAAACAGGTCGCCATAGCCCACGGTAGCCATGGTAACGATAGAGTACCAGAAGCCGTCGACGAAGGTAATATCGGGGTTTTCCTCCATCTCGAAATAAACAAACCCGGTAGTGCCGTAAAGAAACACCATAAAAAGAAGCACAATCAGTTTTAATGCGATAGATGGGGTATAGACAATCTTCCTGAAAAATGACCTTAAGACTATAAACATCACTGAGCCTCTTCCTGCCACTTACGAATCATGGCGTCGGCACGGGTTGTGGCGGTCTTGCTTGCCCACAGGCCGAGGGAGTTAGCCCTTGCCATTGCCTGTTGTTGAAGGTATAGTGACATCACCGGAAAGGGGTATTTCGTATAGACAATCGCCAGGCCCCGGCTGATAAGCATGAGGGCGATGTCCTGGTCTCCGGAGAAAATCGTAGCAAGAACCCTGCCATATTTGTCTTTATTGGTGGGGTGAAGCAAAACTCTGACAGGCCTCTCAGAGGCCAGGTTTTCGAGTGCGACGAGGGCGGATTTAGCGTAAGGAGTGATCTCGTCGGATTTCATGCCTTCGTCAAGTGCCTTGATTCCAACTATACGAACCACAATCTGGTCCTCCAGGTTTTTTGTAACAATAATCGTATCCCCGTCTATGACCTTATGAAGGCGGACGATGTCGCCGTTTTGGAGCTTGCCGGAGGCCTTTAGCAATTTAGCTCCTTTGTCCTGGATTTTCAGGATAAAAAACACCGAACATCCAAGTAGTATGATTATAATTGCCCAATATATTTTATTTGTACGATCCATTGAAGTCTCAATATGTTGTTAATCTTATTAAGTCTATCATTGTCCATGGGATAATATCCAGTACCAGGTGTGTACCAGCACGGTAAATTTGTTCTAATGTGAAAATATCTTGCAATATGTTAACATAAGTAAAATGCTCATGGACCATTGTCATCGCTGCCAGGTGTGAAATCAGGCCGAAGGACTATAGGGCGGGGAGTTTAATAATGAGGGAGGATATGTATGCTTAAGAATCTATCTGTAGCGGTGCGCATTGGCGGTAGTTTTGCAGTTATTTTATTGCTTATATCAGCAGTTGGAGCAAGTGTATATGTTGGGTTTCAGAAAATAAAGCGGCATGTCGTACAGGTTGAAGAGGAAAGCCTGCCATATGCCCTTATTGCAGACGAGATGGTTGTGAATATTACGCAGGTACAGCAGTTTTTAACTGACGTATCGGCAACACATAACACTGGCGGTTATAAGGAAGCGGATGAGGCGGCACAGGAGTTTAAGGGAAACGTCGACAAGATTATTGTGATGTACAGGGCTGAAAATGACACAAAGGCAATACAAAAAATGGAGGAATTAAAGGTATTATTTGTCCGCTACTATGATTTGGGCAGGAAAATGGCAAAGGCCTATGTTGAGCAAGGGATAGACGAGGGAAACAAGATAATGGAGGACTTTGACAAGGTATCATTGGAGCTGCAAAAAAAATCCGGGGATTTCAGAGATGAACAGGTAAAAGAAATCAAAGAGAAAACCCACGGGATTGGAAAGACACTTGACGCCACGTTAGCAAGCGTATTGCTGATAATAGCGGTAATCATGCTGGCAGGCATAGTAATAAGCATATTGATAAGCCGCAACATAACGCTGCCATTAAAGAAGGCGGTTGAGGCGTTGAATCGGATAGCAGAGGGTGACCTGACTGTGGTAATAGACGCCGTGTCAAAGGACGAGACGGGACAACTGCTGTTTGCGATGAAAGGCATGACACAGAGGCTTACGGCCCTGATAGGGCAAATAAAGAAATCAGCCGGTTATGTGAAAACATGTAGCGCAGAGTTAAGTGGCAACGCGCAGAGGATTTCAGAGGGTACCGCGCAGCAAGCGGCTTCAGTAGAGGAGACATCGTCGTCAATGCAGGAGATAACGGCCAATATCAGGCAAGGCTCGGACAATGCCCGACAGACGGAAACTCTGGCTAAAAAATCGGCACTCAATGCGGCAGACAGCAGCAAGTCTGTGGCCGACGCGCTAAGCGCGATGAAAGACGTCGCAAGCAGGGTAACAATAATAGAAGAGATAGCCAGGCAAACAAATTTGTTGGCGCTTAATGCCGCGATAGAGGCAGCCCGGGCCGGTGAACACGGCAAAGGATTTGCTGTAGTAGCCTCAGAGGTAAGAAAGCTGGCAGAGCGGTCACAAAAATCGGCAGGTGAGATAACACACATATCCGGGGCAACCGTGGCGGCTGCGGTAGATGCCGGACAGAAGTTAGGCGGTTTATCAGGCGATATTCAAAAAACCTCAGAGCTGATACAGGAAATCGCTGCGGCAAACAGGGAGCAAAATTCTGGCGCGGAGCAGATAAACAAAGCCATTTCGCAACTAAGCCAGGTGATACAGGAAAATGCCTCAGCATCGCAAGAGCTGGCTTCAACATCAGAGGAACTAACCTCTCATGCTGAACAATTGCAATCTGCCATATCATTGTTTAAAACCGCTGATAGCAGGCAACTATTACAATGAGGCAGTTTATGAAAAAAATGGGGATTATGCTACGGGTATTTTCTCCTCAGGCTGGTGTTAGTTATTAGATGAGGCCTCTTATAAGCTCTGTCGAGGATTTGCTGCGCGAGAGCGAGGAGAAATTACAAAAGATAATTGACGGCTCCTCCACGGTTATATTTGTAAAAGACTTGGAGGGGAGGTATCTGTTGATTAACTCTCTTTATGAAAAGCTGTTTCATATTTCAAAAAACGATATAATAGGAAAAACAGACTATGATATTTTCCCCATTGAAGTCGCCAATAAATTAAGAGATGCAGACCTTGAGGTATTGAAGATAAACAAACCGCTTGAAATAGAAGAAACTGTGCCACAAGACGATGGTATCCATGACTATCTTTCAGTTAAATTCCCTCTCTATGGTAATGAAGGTAACCCTTATGCCGTATGTGCAATAGCAACAGACATCACCGAGCGCAAAAAGATGGAGCTGTATCTGAAGGAGACAAAGGAACGCTATGACCTTGCCACGTCCGTAGGAAAGATAGGAGTATGGGACTGGAACATTGTTACCGAAAAAGTGGCTTGGAACGATGAGGTTTTTAAAATACTGGAACTTCCCACGCGGGGGCTGGAGCCATCATATGAATTATTTACGTCTTTAGTACATCCCGACGACAGAAAACACTTTGTCGACAACGTCACAGGAGCGTTGCATAGCAGGCACCCTTTTGATTGTGAATACAGAACTATCTTACCGAATGGAAAGGTGCGAATATGCCATGCCCTCGGCAACCTCACCCTTGATGAAAGCGGGGAGCCGATTCGCTTGATGGGCACCTTCCAGGATATAACCGAGCGTAAAAATGCCGAAGCGGCTGTAGTTGAAAGCGAGGCCCGCTTCCGTCAACTGGCCGAAGCTACATTTGAAGGTATCGCCATTACGGATAGAGGCCGGATACTTGACGTGAACAAGCAGCTTCTCGAAATGCTTGGGTATGAGAATGTATCAGAGCTTATCGACAAAAGCGCGATGGACTTCACCGCGCCGCAATACCGTAAGCTTACGGCCAACAACATAGCCGCCGAGTATGAACAACCTTACGAGAGCGTGCTTATTAAAAAAGATGGAACAACCTTCCCCGTCGAGATCCACGGAAGGATGATGGAGAGGGATGGAAAAAGAATTAGGGTCACCGCCGTGCTGGACATGACCGAGCGCAAGAAGGCGGAAGATCAGATAAAGCAATCTCTCAGGGAAAAGGAATCCCTTCTCAGAGAAATACATCACAGGGTAAAAAACAACCTGGCGGTCGTGACAGGCCTCCTTGCTTTACAGGTAAGAACCATAGATGACGCCACCGTGAGACAACTCTTTGAAGAAAGCAAGCAGCGGGTAAAGTCCATGTCCCTTGTTCATGAAAAACTTTATCAGACAAATGATTTATCATCAATTAATTTTGCCGAATATATCGAGTCAATCGTTGCAGAAATAGTCAGTATGTACCGTATAGATACCAATGCAATCACCTCGGAAATGAACATTGAGGATATTGAACTTGGTTTGGAAGCAGCCGTACCCTGCGGCCTGATAATCAACGAACTCCTCACCAATGCCTTTAAATACGCCTTCCCTGACAATAGAAGAGGGATAATAAGCGTTCATTTTATAAAGACTGGCGAGACTTACACTTTGACCATCAAAGACAACGGTGTTGGTCTGCCTGAAGGATTTGATTATCAAAAGTCAGACACGCTGGGCCTTCAACTTGTAGCTGCCCTGACAGGACAGCTTGATGGAACTCTTCAAATCAACTCTGATAATGGAACGGAAACGATACTTACGTTTACGTACAAGGGGAAATAACAATGGAAAAGAATAAAAAAATACTCATCGTCGAAGATGAAGCAGTACTTTCCATGCAGATAAAGTATGAACTTTTACAGATGGGATACTCCATAACGGGGATATCTGATACCGGGCAGAAAGCCCTGGCGAGCATAGGAGCAGAGCTGCCCGACATTGTGCTGATGGACATAACCCTTAAGGGTGAGTTGGATGGGATAGAGACGGCTGGCCTGATACATAAGCAGTATAACATTCCCATAATCTATATGACGGCACACTCTGAGAAAGGCACAGTTGAAAGGGCAAAGATAACAAATCCCTATGGCTATCTGCTAAAGCCGGTCAACACTAAAGAACTCCAGATAGCCTTAGACGTTAGCCTGTACAAGTCCGTGGCCGACAAGGAAAAAGCAGAGTTGACAGAGAAACTTTTATCAATGACGCACGAACTAAAGAGAAAAAACGAACTGCTTGAGCAAGTAAACAAAGAAAAGGAAGAGATGCTTGTTCAGCAATCAAAAATGGCGGCAATGGGAGAAATGATCAGAGCGATAGCTCATCAATGGAAGCAACCCCTGAACATTTTAGGGCTGGTAGTCCAGGATATTCAGGATTCCTATGAATATGGAGAGCTTGACAAGAGCCAAATTGACAGGTCGGTAAATGAAACATTGAAACAGATCGACTTTATGTCAAATACGATAGAAGATTTCCAAAACTTTATGAAGCCTGACAAGGGAAAACAGGTTTTTAACGTACAACAGGCTGCGGGAGAGATATTTTTCCTTTTGTCGGCACAGTTGAAAGCCAATTATATTTCATACTCTTTGACTTGCCATATCCATAACAAGTCATTCCGTAGTTTTACTGAAATAGAAGTATGCAAGGAATGTGAGATAACATCATACAATAATGAATTCAAACAGGTAATACTCAACCTTGTCTCTAACTCTAAAGACGCCATACTTAACAGAAGAGGAAAGGGTTTGATGGAGGAAACCGATGAGGGAAACATCATCATTGATTTATATAGTAAAGACAACAAAATCATAATTGAACAAACCGACAACGGCGGTGGTATACCGGAAGAGCATATAGCAAAAGTTTTTGACACATATTTCACAACAAAGGGAAAGGGCAAGGGTTCCGGTATTGGGCTTTACATGTCAAAGGTCATCATAGAACAGCACATGGGTGGTAGTATCCACGCATCAAACGGTAAAAATGGTGCGGTGTTTACGATAGAATTGCCTTATGCTGCCGATTGATTGATGTAAGAATATATTTTCTTGATTAGCTGCCGGGTATCAGAATAAACCTGATATGCCTGCTTTGTGCTAACTAAATCCACGGCGCCTAAAGAAACATTTCGTTGTTAATAACTGGCAGGCTGATTGTTACGGTTGTCCCTATGCCTTCCGTACTTTCTATGTTTATCGTGCCGCCGTGGCGCTTTATAATCCCATCCACAATTGACAATCCCAAACCCTTTCCCGCACCCACCTCTTTTGTTGTAAAAAATGGAGTAAACGCATGTTTCTTTACAAAATCGGACATCCCTGCGCCATCGTCTTCTATCACAACCTTAATCTTGCCGCCCTGCTCATCAGGTATATGCGAAGTAGCTATCCGTATCGTGCCGATATGATTAGCGGCGTACAGGGCATTATCTATGATGTGATAGAAACACTGGTTTATTGACATGGGTTCACAAAGATAACCCGGCAGCTCCGCGTATTCTTTGACGATGTTCACCTTGCATTTTTCATCTATGCGTATCGATAATGTCTCGTCGATAGACTTGTTAATGTCTACTTCTTCGACTTCTGCCGCATTGAGGCGTGAAAATGACTTCAACCCGTTGACAACTTCTATAATTCTATCGATACCCCTGTTAGAGATTTCTATTTTCTTATGCAGCCTGGAAAGTGAATTATCAATGTCAAATTGCTCGAACAAGTCCCTGTAACTGCCAGCGAATGCCTCCGGCATGGGCAAATTATTTGTTTGCCTTATGAAATGTTCAACTATCGCGATAGATTTTTTAAAGGTGCTTATGGCAGATTTAATAAAAGATAACGGATTGTTTATCTCATGTGAAATACCGGCGGCCAGGGTGGTCAGGCCTGTCGCTCTGTCCAGTTCTAAGAGCTGCATCTCTCTTTTACGCATAATCACTATGGCAACTATCTGCGCAATTGTCAATAAAAAATGCTCATCCTCTTTGTCGCGCTCATAGCCCACGTTTACATTGATGTTAATTACCCCCAATAGTCTTTTATCATGCGAAATAATGGGCACACAGTACTCTCCGTGCGCAATTATATTTTTGTATTGAGTGTGGCTGTTAATATTACTATCTGGCGAAAACACTACTTTTTGGGTCGCTGCCGCCGCGCCGCACAGGCATTTGCCAAAGGGAACCTGTGAGCATATCGACAACTGATCTTCGCTATAGTTCTGATGCGCTGCGATTTTAAGCATTTTTTGTTTCTCATCGTAGAGAAAGATACAGCCCTTCACTTGAAATGGACGCCATGTGTGCAGCAATATAATGTCCAATATCCGCTTCAACTGTACCTCAAGGGAATCATTTGATAGTGATGATTTGAGGATTGCGCTTATTATTTCCTGTTCTTTCACATGGTTGTCTACGGTTTCTTTTTGTTTCAGGATATCATTATAGCTTGCCATTAGTTTTATTCTTGATTTTGCTCTATAAATAATGAATATCCCAATAGCTAACAAGGCAGCCATTAATATTAATATGGATATGACATTCTTAATTATACTTATTTTAATACCAGACATATCGGCAAGGACATGGAGATTCCAAACGGTATCCTTATAATATGTCCCTGCTGCCAGGTATTCTACGTCTTTGTGAGTATTATTTGATTGTTCTGTATGGCGGATTGTAATAATTCTTATTCCGTTATTTTCTAAATTCTTAATAATCGGCAAAGGCAATAATGGTTCGTCGGCATAATGCTTAGAGTCCCTGAGCTGCTTTATTTGTTCCTCAGGCAATTTATACATAGTGTGATATTTATATCGGGCATCGCTGCTATGGAAAATAACATCTTTATTATCTACGGCAAAGACTAAGAATTGTTTATCCTCACCATGAGAAGCGAAGATTTCTATTTCGTATTTTATTACAGCAACTCCGATTATCTCCTCGCCGTCACGTATCGGATACGACGTGTAAAGGCCGGGGGTTTTTGATACAACGCCTATGGCTATGTCCAAATATGGAGTCCCTTTGACAGCATTTTTAAAATAATTTCTAAACCCAAAATCCTTGCCTACAAAGCTTTTAGTGGTACGATAGTTGCTCGCCGCAGTTGTAATACCCTCCTTATTGATTACATAGCTTACAGACGCCCCAATTGTTTCGTTGAATTTAAGTAAATATTCATTCATAACATTACTTTTATCAGGATGTTTTATATTCTCTATGGTGTAAGGCTGTTGTGCAAGAAGCCGTGGGATGGTGTTATAATTATGTATCTTATCCAACATATAACTGTTATATACATTTAAATGCTCTATAGCATGTTTGTATAGTTCTCTTATTTCCTTGTCTTTAGTCCATACTGCCGTCAATATCGATAAAATTATAGCTGTTATCACTAAGAAAACCGTAAAACTATAATACGTTACATACCCCAATATTACTTCCTGTTTGTGGGCGCCGGGCCGACCGTCCTTTTCATCTGCGTTATCCTTCACGTTGAGGCTTATTGACACTATCCTGATTATGCCCGCTATGGAAAGGGCAATAATTACAGCCGCAATTGCCCTGAATCCCTGGACGGGAATGTGAACGAGGATAAAAAATCTATCGGCATTAACCACGTTTGACGGGAAGAGGCCGGCCTGTGGCACTATAAATCCGGCAAGTATGCCGTATGCCATGAAAGCAATCGCGGCAGTTAATAAGCCTTTACCATACTTATCAAGCCGTGAGCTTTCAATAAAAACCGTATCTTTACGATATCTTATCAGGGCAGCCGCGGTCAGAAAGGCCCCCGGCAGCGCTATAAAATACCTCGATAAGATTTGTCCCGTCCTGAGGCATTCCTCTGAATTGTAGGACAACGCAAGGATTGCCGCCATGACGGCCGGCATTAACCACCACCGCAGATATCTGGACATTACAGAACGTCTGCCAAACTCAAACAGGAAACAAAACGACGCCGCCAAAAATATAAAACTTGCCATCTTTATGTTTATATTTGACGGATATATAATCCCCGCCATATCCAACCATTCATTTACACCATGGAGCAGGGCAAACGCGGCCAGGAGCCAAATATTGTTTACCAGCCTGAGTTGGCCATAGACCTTAGGCTGAGCCAATATGAATACACCCATAAAGATAAACGCGGACCCATAGACAAAGAACACATACGCCATGTTATCTCTGAAAAACTGCTCTAATAAATCCACAAGTCCCACACATTAGCTGCACTTATCCCTCTGGCTGATTTACTGATACGAGTCTGGCTGAACCCCTGTTGCCGTCTATCGCGTTGCTATTATAGCATATGTCAGGTTACATATTCCATATTCATTACAGACCCAAGCTCCGATATAGAAATTTACGCTTATCTATATAGAGATCAAAAACTGGATTCCTGCTTTCGCAGGAATGACAGAAAGGGAATTTTCCACTGCTAATTTGTCATTCCTGCGAAAGCAGGAATCCAGAAGTGTT
>PEAC01000087.1 GCA_002753305.1 Nitrospirae bacterium MYbin6 | reverse complement strand
CGCCATTTGCGATTGTGGCCGTCGGGTCAACAGACCATACCGCCTCTGCCGTAGCCTGCATAAGGTCAAGATAATCGTATTGGGTACCCTTGAAAAAAACCATGGCGGATGACGGTGTCCGCGACGACTCCGGTTCGTTCATGATTTCCCAGTGTTTTATCGGATATATGAGTCCGGGCATGTCGTTAAATCCATCGCCGTCATAGCGCTCTACCAGTGTCCTGGCAAATGACTTATAGGCCTCCATGTCGTGCGGCTTGTAGCGGCCTAATGGCAGATCTGATGTCCAGCCGCGTGCCTTTTCCCAGTTTGGATTAGATTCCCAAAATGCCTGGTCCCACTCGACAAACGGCCATATGGTGGCCATTATCTGGATGCCCCGTTTTTGTGCCTCCAAGACATATGCGTCGGGGATTGAAAAGTCATATTCGCCCTTTGTGAACTCTATTAAATTCCAGTTAAACGGCCCGGGGTGCGGCCTGTCCCATTGAAACCCCATGTCGTCAAATGGCTGAAAATACGCGCCGCTATTAAAAATATCCGTCCAGGATTTAGTTATATCCTGCGCTCCGAGAATTCCATATGGGTTTCCGAGATAGCCGAACCGGCTCTCATACGGCGAGAGTGCGGTGGAGGGGGATAGATTTAAATCTGTCCCCGAAGAAATGACGCCGCTGCCGCAGAGAATCGACACGATTACTATCAGCCTTATAATCCCTGATATGGTGTTAATCTTTGAAATCCTCTAACTCCCGCGCACGTTCCTCTTCGTGGAGTACTGCGCCCCGTAGTGCCTTGTATTGCTTAAGCCCTGCCTTTGTGAAGGTGCCCGATAGTTTATCGAGCGTTGTGATTCTGCGCTCAATGCGTTTTGAGAGCGCGAGATATTTATTATACATATCCATATCTGTCTTGATGGAGAAGTCCCCGGGGACCTTCCACTTGTCCTTAAAGAAGAGCCACGAGGCGAAGTCCTCAAGCCTTGCCCCGTCCATGAGTTCTATTGGTGTGGTGTTTTTCATGCCTTCGATTCTCAGGCCTTGTGAGTCGGCAACAATCCTGTGTTGTCCGTTAAAGGGATATGCGCCGTAGTTGTCGAAAAACTCCCATGTGGATTGAGCAGTCTGGTTTTTCGCATGGCATGAGGCACAACTCCTGGCCCTGCCAAAGGGATGGGCCGCCTGGTCAAGCTGAAGCCAGAGGAGGTGTTTGTTGTTTGCCGAGAGATTATCGACTGTGCCGGTAATATAATAAGCGTCATGCGTTTCACCCTTAGGCCAGTGAAACATCAGGGCAGGGGATGGCGGCACGTCCTCTTTTATATTGCCCACACTATGTGGCCAGATCTTATACGGGCGCCATATGCCCGTCTGGTCTTTGACAATTATTGGAGGAGACTGAATACCGTAGTAAAGGGCGTATTTCTTAAATGGATTGGGGTTGCCGGCGATGGTGCCCGGCCCCCAAATGGTTACCTGATAGCCCCGGAGTTCGCTTATGTGGCATGAGGGGCAGTCGAGTTTTTTGTGTATGCTGCGTGCGTGCGCCTCTTCAATCTCAATGTGGCAGGTTTCGCAGGTGGCCTTGCGCTCCATATCCCCCATGCCCTTTTCCCCCGTGGGGTGGCAGGCGATACAGTGGATGCCCTTTTCATAGTGTATGTCGGGCTTCATACCCGGTGGGACTGAGTAGTCGCCGCCAATATAGGTCTCCCCTCTTCGGGACTGCATGGCGCCGGGGTGGCAGATGCTCGTACCCCTGCCCCCTCCGGCACAGGTCTCTGACTTTGGGGTTTTCGTAAAGGAGTGAACACCGTCCTTTTGTGTAGGCGTGTAGTGGCAGTCGAGGCAGCCGGCGTGGCAGACGTTGCAGAATTTTTGTTTGATGGCGGCCTGCTTATGGGTAAACGGGACGTTGAGATTTCTGACAATGTCAGAGGTGTTTTTATATGAGAAACCTGCGCCTGTGAGTTCATCCGAGGCGGGCAGGTCTGCAAACGAAGGGCCGCAGTTGTGTGGGCCATAGGGCTCTGTCCATGTCCTCATATAGCGCTGCCGGTAGTTGATTCCCATGATGGATTTTCGGAACTGGCGGAGTTCCTGTGGGTGGCAGTTGGACTTGGCGCAGGTTTTTTTTGCTATGTCGGGGTCGAAGTTAAACGTTGCCGTATTTCTGTCATGCCAGAGGAGGTTTCTTACGTCGGCGGCAACGCCGGGTTGATCGCCTTGTGGGGAGGATTTCGGGAGTAGTTCATAGATTTTGTTGTCGCCAGAGGGCAGAATCGGCCCGTTAAACACGTCCTTTCTTTCTATAATATTGCCGTCTTCGCTGATTAAAATTGCCTGAAGCATACCAGTATGAGCCTTGTTTTTATCTTGAGTCCTGCCGTTTCCGAGGTGGCAGTCGCGGCATTCGATATCGGGGTGTTTGCTTTGTGTCTCTACGGCCTCTTTTGTAATATAAAAATGAGGGACGCCCTGAGTCTCCATGAGTTTCTTATCACCGTGGCACTTAACGCAGCCCACGGATGTGTTTTGCATGGAGCGGTAGGCAAGTGGAACGGTTATTGCCACAACCAAAAAAAGCACAATAAGCAGGAGCCGCGGAGTTAATTTGGAACTGATAAAACCAATAGTAACCTTATCCATGTGGATTAATTATAAATTTTCAGCGGTCTTTTGGTCAATGGCAGGGCAGGCAGCTTCGGGTTATTGTTGTTATTGACAAACATGCGAATCATATGTTTATATGGCAGCCATGGGGTATATAACAAAGGTTTGGCAGGGATGGAAAATATCTTGCAGATTAAGCCAGCCGTAAGCGAAAATGGCAGATTGAGTTTTTTCGGCATAAGGGGGCTGAAAGGACAGTAGTGGCCGGCCCCACAGATATTTGCATGTTTATGTTAATATATCCATGTTTACAAAAGGGGCAGTATGGCTAAGAAGAAAAAGAATACGGATATAGTAAAAGACAGTGTCATAAGGAAAAATACAGCGGCTGTGTTTTTTCAGGCCCACTATGTAAAGATAGTCTTAATTATATTTGTAGTTTACGGGTTTTCCCTGCGGGCTTACCATATCGACTATGTCAGCATTGGGCTGCATAATTTAAAGGAAAATCAGCACCTGAGCGAGGCCCTGAATTTCTATAATAAGGGCGTCTCAATTCACCGGGAGGTGTTTTTTCAGTCGGCCAACCTGGACATACCCTATTATGAGGAATACCCGCAGCTTCCCTTAATCCCATATGTTGGGGTGGCGCTGTGGAAAATTTTTGGAATCAGTTTCTGGACGATGCGCCTGCAAATAATCTTGTTTTCTCTGGGGACGATACCTATGTCTTATTTGGTTACGAAAAAGATTACCGGCGATAAGGTACTTTCACTCCTGACGGCAGGGTTTATGGCCGTGATGCCGTTAAATGTGTTTTTTGGCAGGAATATCCAGCCGGAGAGCCCGTGCTTGTTTCTGTTGCTCGTGTTTTACTATTATTTCATTAAATGGTCGGAGGATGCCGGGTTTCGCAGTTCTCTTTATGCGGGGGCAGCTCTGGCGCTTATCGGGCTTTTAAAGATTTCCTTCTTAGTGCCGGCCCTTGCCGTGCTGCCTGTTTTTCCCTACAGGCGTACATGGGACGATCTTAAATCGATACGTCTTAAGCCATATTACGGGTTTTTAGTTATTCTGGCCCTGCCGCTTTACATATGGATAACGAAACTCACAAACGTACACGCCTCCCTGACTGAGGGTTCGTTGCACAATATCAAGCCGCTGGCCCCGTTTACGCTTCAATACTGGAGCGCTAACTCCATAGCATTAATATCCTTCCTGATAGACAACTACACTATCCCATTGAGTGCCGTAATGTTTATGGGGCTTACGGCGCTGATCTTTGCAAAGGGGCGTACGAGGAGCTTTTTCCTCGCCTATTCAGGCTCTTTTGTGGTTTATATGATGATATTTAATGTATATTTCTATCAGCACAGCTACTACCAAATGCCTTACGTATATCTGGCGTCGTTTGCCGTAGCCTTTGCCCTCCATTGCCTGTTTACCGTAGTAATCAGGGTAAAATATCTACAGTATGCCTCTTTTGTGGTACTGCTGTTGAGCCTCTATCCTGTAAGGGCAAGCATCACGCGCCACTATGACAGCCAGTTTCCGGGGACGGACATAGCGGCCGAGTATCTCAAGTCCCATACGGCTGCTTCAGACAGGTTTTTAATCCTTGCCACTGCGCAAAAACTATCAGTCTGTTATTTTGCCGAAAGGTTTTGTTTCGCCCTTCCCGGAGATGAGGAGGAGATCAGAAAATTCGAGAAAAAATTTAACTCCAAATACATCTTCATCTATAATAATTCCATGCCCGAGGCCATGTCCCGAAAGTCATGGGATTATGTATCGAAAAACTATAAAATCGCCCAGGCCGGCCTCATCAATACCAGCGAGGGGCCGGATGCCTCCCAGGGCGGAGGATTCAGAGTCGCGTATCTGTTATTGGAAAAGGGCGGGCAATTCTCTATGGACGAATTAAACGGCAAAGTGCCGGAGTTGAAAAAATACTACGAGTTTAGCTACGGAAATCTTCCGTTTTACGTAATAGAACCGGAGAAATGAACCCTACCCAGGGAAGGCTTGCCGCCTCCGATATAGTTATCATAGCCGCCATATTTATTGCCGGCGTAAAGCTGACCTATGGCTTAGAGCGATTCCTGGATATAGGGCTTTATGATGAGAGTGTCTATCTGTATAAGGGCGTGATGCTTGGCTCTCTTGGTGTGTCGGCCCCCGATGGCGGCCCGCTTTACAGAATCTGGTATTGGTTTCTTTCCCTTTTTGTTAAAGACAATATTAAACTATACTATTTAAACTACAGGATAATGGCGATAGTGCCCACCATATTGTTTTATATCCTCATGAGGACTTATCGCACCCCGATTGCGGTTTCACTGGGGGTAACGTTTTTTTATCTTATTTCCATAGGGAATCTCTCCGTGTGGCCAAAGCCATCGCATTTTGCCATAGCGATGGCGGTTGCCTTGTTTACGATAAAAAAACATATTGCCTCCGAATCGAGGTCGGCGTTGTTCCTGGCCGGAGGGACCCTTCTTATGTCATATGCCAGGCCGGAGTTCTTCCTGTCGTATGTCTTGTTTTTGGGGTTTTATATAGTTTACATAATATCTGAAAGGCGTGTGTTGGCCTGGAGAAAAGAGCTTGCAGCTCTGATATGCCTTGTTTTGGTGAGCCTTGTCCTCCTGTGCTCACTTGGTGTGCCGGTTTCGGGAACCAATCGCTCGTGGATGGCCTTCGGACAGCATTTTTCCCTAAACGTAAGCCATTGGGAAAAAACAGACGTTAACGTATGGACTAACTGGGAGGCGATAGTGGCTAAACCTTTCGGTAACGCCCATAGCATTGCCGGGGCGCTTATGAATAACCCTTCGGCATTCATAAAACACGTTGCCTATAACATTATCGAACTTAAGAGTACCTTTTTTGGGGTGTTTTTTATGCACTTTAATATTCTCCTGCCGACGCGCACCGGTGCGAAATTTATTATGGAGGGTTATCTGTTAGCCGCGCTGTTAGCCTGGTTCAGCGTTTACTATCGAAAACGATTGTTAAAAAACTTCAGGGATAATTTTTCGAAAGATTCAAAGACAATGATGCTGTTTAGTTCGTTTCTCTGTCTGCCGCCTCTGGTCTCTCTGGTAGTAATATATCCGAGATACCATTACGCGCTCATTGTGGGGGTGTTTGCGGCCTTTGTGGCGGCAGTTGCTTTGAGCGCAAGGGACTCTGTGGCGCTTCAGAAAAACACGGTTATTTCGTATGCCGTATTATTCATCCTCCTCACACCGTACAGCGGCCCGAATCCGTATTTCAGCTATTCCTCAAAAGGGCCTCTGCAGAACGTGGAAACGATAAAATTCATCGGTACACTCAATATCTCGGGAACAGTCAACATGTTGGAGGCAGAGGGAGGATTTGCCTACTATCTCGGACGCAATTATAACTGGATTACCGAATGGGGCAAAAGTGTTGGATTCTACCAATTTCTAAAGGATAATGGAATCAATATGATAGTGCTCTCAGACACGCTGAATAACGACTCACGTTTTGCTGGTGACAGCCAGTGGCTTGAGTTTCTCTCAAACGTGCAAAACTTCGGCTTTGTAAAAGTTGGAATCAACGGCACACAGAGGCAATTGCTGGTGCATGAGACCCTGATGAGGCAACACTGAAGTATATAAAAAGCATAAATAGCGGCGTGCCCCGGCTGATTGTAATTGCCATTGCGGCAATCCTGACTATTCCCCTCCTGTTAATGGCCCTCTCCGGTGAGATGGACGACTCATGGAGGTATGCAATCCATAAGGCAAAGTTAGACGGCCTTGTCTTTGGCACAGACATTGTCTTTACGTTTGGCCCGTTAGGTTATCTTACCTATCCTGTGTATATTGACAGGGGGTTGTGGCTGAATACGCTTTTATTTAGTGTGGCAACACACCTGTTGTTCTGGGGAGCGATTTATTATTTCCTGAAGAGGCATAGGGCGGGGCTTGCCGGTACAATTTACATAGCCGCGGGCATTGTGGTGTTTATGCAGGCCATAACTGCGCTGTATAGCAGGCCAAACGAGTCGTATTATTATTTTTATCTGTTTATATTTGCGTATGGCTACGTGTCGGAAAAAGAAGAAAACATAACGTTTCTTGGTGCGATTGCAGCGCTGTCGGCGTTGTTTTTTTATATTAAGTTTTCCTACGCGATAGCGGTATGTCTGATGTTTATGGCCTTTGTGTTATTGCTTGCGAAGGAGAGAAGGCACAAGGAGGCCGCCCTCGGCGTTATCTTCTATTTTTCGTTTACGGTGGCATTGGGATTAATAATGATAGGGTCTCCTGGGGCGCTTGCCATGTATTTCTATAATTCCTACGCGATAGTGGATGGATATGTCGATGGCATGGCGGTTGACGGCCCGAGGTGGAAGCTCCTTGCCGCCGTTTTGGCGTGGGCGGTGTATGGGGGTTTTTTTCTGCTGCGAAGCATTGTGAGAAAGCAGTTTGGGGATACACGTTATCTGGTACTGGCACTGGGTATCCTGTTCGTAAATTATAAGCATAGTGCCGGCAATGGCGCGATATTCGAGTGGGATTTCTTTGCCACATGGGCAATAGTCTTCTCCCTCTACTACATAATAAGGGCCGATACCGGGGACTCCAGGTGGATTAAATATGCGGCCCTGGCGTCAAGCGCCACACTCATAACAGTATCAGTGTTTGCCTTTCACTCGACGGCCACGACGGTAAGACAGGTACTAACATCCAGGGCAGCTCAAATACAAGCCGCCGTAGAGTTGCTCAAAAATAAGAACTCCCCGATGCCGCATGAGCTGAACATGCAGAGGCTCTCGGCGTATTATAAGCTGAGCCCTTCGACGGTAGAGCTGCTACGTAGCCATACGGTCGATATATTTACCGTAGATGCGGTACTTGCGCAATATTATACGCTGAAATACCGTCCACGCCCTACAATACAGTCATACTCGGCATATACGGCCTACCTGGATATGTTAAACGCAAGGTATTTAAGTGAAAAAGGCGCCCCGGAGTTTGTGTTATTTGCCCCGAAGGAGTTTGACAGCAAGAGCGCACTGCTTTTTGAGCCGGCTACGTACAGAAAAATCCTGACCAATTACTCCCCTGTAACCAAGGATGGCGTGTTCTGGGTACTGAAGAAAAGAGGGCCGGCCGTCTTTGCGCGACAGGAGGACTACCCCCCTGTGGCGGCGTCTCTTGGCAGCATGGTCAACTTTCATGTTGACGGCAGGTATCACATGTTTGCGAGGATTTATGTTAAATATAATATACTTGGAGAGATTATCAGGGTTCTCTACAGGGCGCCAAATCTGTATATACAATTTTACGGCGGTGGATTCCCCTTGTACAGGTACAAGTTTTGTTTTAACGCGGAAAATGGGATATATTTAAATCCCTTTGCCAATAGCAAAGAGGCGGAAAAGGCCGACGGATTTGCCATCACAACGGCGTATCCGGTATTTTTCAATAAACATATAAAAGTGGAATTCTTCAGAATATTGGCACAATAGCGGCAAATCCGTATAATTTTCACTCTATGGCCCGAATAAAATTGAATCAATTTGAGTTATGTATGTTGTAATCATGTGTGTGGCGCTTGACAAAGGTTTGGTTTTGTTGTATGTTAACAGGCACTTCCATTATTTGCCAGAGGTGAGAGGGTTTTGCATAGTATTCGGAGGCTGTTTTGTACCGCGCGGTTTTTGTGATTTTTGGATTGGCTGCCATTCTTATATTTCCTCAGCCGGCATCTGCCGTTGAATATTCACTTGAGGGGCTTTTTGAGATCGCCCTTAAGACCTCGGAGACCGTTAAGATCTCTGAAGAAGATGTCTTTATAGCCCAAAAGGGCAGGGACAAGGCCGTCTCCTCTCTGATTCCTAAGTTCACGGCGTCAGCCTCTTATGTTAAATTCAGCGGCGAAAAGGTTACCGACTCCGGCTACATTATTCAGCCAGATACGATGGCTACCGGTACGCTCCGGCTTGAACAGTCAATCTCTCTGGGCGGGGCCGAGTTTCTCTCTCTTATGCTCTCCCGCGATAAGATTACTAAAGGCAACCTTGACCTCGACGCGGTCAAAGAGGACTATCTGATAACCGTTGCCACGGCCTACTACGACATGCTCAAGGCCAAAAAGGCCCTCACCCTCGCGCGCGCCAATGTCGGGCGCCTGACTGATTATAAAAAGGCCGCTGAGGTTAAACTCCTGGCAGGTGAGGCCACTAAGACCGCCCTCCTGCGGGCACAGGCCGAGCTCTCCGGGGCCATCGCACAGCTCGTTACCAGTGAACACGCACTGAAAGTCAAAAAGTCCACCCTTGCACGCACCGTCGGGCTCTCAGGTGATTTCGACGTTAAAGACTCCGTCAGCCCCTCTCTCATTGAGCTATCCCTATGCTCCGAGGCCGATGTCGAGTGCTTTAAACAAACTGCCATCAACGAACGGCCGGAGATTAAATCGGCCCGCCTCAATACCGAAATCTATAAAAAACAGGCCGCCTACGTAAAAAGCTCCTACTGGCCTACCCTTTCCTTTGAGGCCGTCTACCAGCGCCGCGAAGATACCCCAAGCTCCATAAACGTCAACTACGAAACGCTCTACGGCGGCGTTAAACTCACCTTTCCCCTTTATGAAGGAGGCCTCAGAAAGGCCGAATTCGAGGAGGCACTCGCCAAAAAACGCCAGAAAGACCTTGCCCTGGATGACGCGGTTAAATCCCTCAATATTGAGGTCGAGACATCGTATCTTAACTATATCACCCAAAAAACCATCCTGAGTTCCCTCAAAGACCAACTCTTATACGCCGAGGACAATTTTAACGCGGTTAGAAAACAATTCGACGCCGGACTGGCCACAAGCCTTGACACCATAGACGCCAACAACCTCCTTGCCTCGGCGGAAAAACAACTGGCTGACGCCATCTATTCTCTTGAGCTGTCTGCCATTAAACTAAGACGCTCAATGGGGGTATTTCTCAGAAGCCTCTCAGGGATTAACGATGCTGTCAATTAAACACAGCATTACAGCATTACGCATTGACAAAACTTCCCTGCATTTGATACGCTTATAGCCATGAGCAGAACAATTCATAACATCCTCAAAGGTATTGGACGCGCCATTGATTTGTCCCCACCAACTGACTATAGCCAATACGTACCCAAAATAGATTATAATGCATCTCATCAATATGGAGCCAATCAAACAGACGCTGAAAAACTTTATAATGATTGGGTAAAGGTTGGTGGTTATCTTCGACATGCCATGAGCATTGTCGATAAAGAGATAGAAAAAAAAGATGGAAGCGAAAAGTAGTAAATCTGAGGAAGGGTTACATGGCGGATTAGACAAGAATCAGTCTGTTGTCCATAACACACATCATAATCTCTCTCATTCAACAGTCATTGTGGATAGCCCGTTGCCGGAACCTATAATTTTACGGGAATATGATAAGATTTATCCTGGACTGGCAGAAAGAATAATTACATTGGCAGAGAATGAACAAAAAATGAGACACCAGATGGATCTTGCCAATCTGGAGCTGGAAAAAGATGTTATCCTAACTGATGCAAAAACAAGAATGCGTGAGTCAATGTATCTTCTTATCGTTGGAGTAATATCATTTATGTTATCCATACTATCTCTTTCAATTGGAGCAAACAATACAGCTTTAATAATAAACAGCGGCGTACTACTCATAATTACTATTATGTCGTTATCAAAAAAATTGACAATTGTCTATAGAAACTCTGGAAAAGACAATAACGGATCATCCGAGTCCCGATAATAAATGTTAATGCGCTCTCTATTTGAAAAATGAAAAAAAAGATAAATAGCGACTTAATAAAAGCCAGTTCATCCGAACTCTCTGATGAAGTCTCTGGCCGGAGATTAATAGAGAAGGAATTCTCAAAGCATTCAGACCCTTTCCCAGACCCGAAAACTTTACAAGGATATGAGCAGGTTCAACCTGGATTTGCTGAAAGAAGGATAAAAATGGCAGAGGCCGATCAAATACATAGCCACAACATTGATAATAAGGTTTTAGAGTTGCAAAAACATGCTATTGATACAGAGAATAAAAAGGACAAACTTGATAATTACTGTGCCTTAATAATAGGAATATGTGTTCTTATTTTGTGTGGCTATGCAATATACAAGGATGCCATAATATTGGCTGGTACATTAGGTACCACAACAGCTTTGGGCGTGCTTGCATATTTCCTGAGAGCTAAACGTCCAGACAATAAACAAAAGCCAAAAAATAAAAAAAACCAGGCGTCTCTACCCTCCAAATAAAGGAGTCAACCAAATTATGATAAAATATATCTTTACATCCTATGCCGCGCTCATGGCCCTGTTCTTTTTCATCCCCACTGGATGCGCCAAAAAGGATGAGGCAAAGCAGGCCGGCCACACTCTGAATGTTCAGGTGGAAAAGGCCGCTAAAATAATCTTAAAGCCATTTATTGAGACTACCGGTACGCTGCTGCCTTTTGAGCGCGTTACCGTGAGCAGCGAACTTGACGGTATCCTGTCCAAGGTCGCGGCAGATGAAGGCAGCCGTGTGAAAAAGGGCGCACTCCTTGCTGAAATCGACAACAGGGACTATGCCCTTGAGTTAAACAGGTCTGAGCGCGCGCTTGAGAAGGCCTTGGCCACTTTAAAAAACGCCGAGACCGATTTCGCGCGCAAAGAACCCCTCTATAAAGAACAACTGATTACAAAGCAGCAGTTTGACGACGTATCCACCACGCTTGTCACGGCAAAGGCCGACGCCGAAGGCACCAGGGCCGCCCTCGGACTGATGAGGCAGCGCCTCTCAAAGACCGCCATCTTCAGCCCCCTTACCGGGGCCGTTGAACTTAAAAAAGTCTCCCTCGGCGACTTCGTCAGAACCGGTACGCCCATGTTCGTAATAATTCAAACTGAACCATTAAAGCTTCGCTTCAGCGTATCTGAAAGAGACGCAGGAAAACTCAGGCAAGGCCTTGAGGTCACATTCACTGTTGACGGCATATCCAACGGGCAACTCAAGGGCCTTGTCAGCGTCGTCTATCCGAACCTTGACGAAAAGACCCGCTCCCTTCAGGCTGAGGCCATTGTCAATAACGCCGATGGCACACTAAGGCCGGGACTCTTCGCAAAGCTAAAGCTCTTCACCGGCGCTGCCAGGGACATCACGGCCATTCCAGCCACAAGCATCCTCTATGCGGCCGGCAAGGTCAAGGTATTCGTCAAAGATGGCGACACGGCCAGGGAGAAATATATCGAGACCGGACAGTCCTTTAAGGACGCGACGCGTGAGCTGATTGAAGTTGCCACAGGGCTCACCGCGGGTGAGGAGGTCGTAACCGTCGGGCAGCAGGGCCTCGTCAACGGGGCCAGGATTAAGGCCGTTGAGATGGCGGTATCGAAATAGCCCATGTGGATTGCCGATACATCAATAAGGCGTCCGGTGTTTGCCACTATGGCCGTCATGGTGTTGGTGGTGCTTGGGCTGGTCAGCTACCCCGGCATCGGCGTTGAACTGTTTCCAAAGGTTGACTTCCCCATTGTGAGTGTTACCACAACCCTGCGCGGAGCCAGCCCAGAGGTCATCGATGTCGACGTTACGGACAAGATTGAGGAGGCCGCCAACACCATTAACGGCGTTAAGTACATTGCCTCAACCAGCATGGAAAGCACCTCCTCCGTTATCATAGAGTTCAACCTGGAGAAAGACATCGACCTCGCCGTTCAGGACGTTCGTGAAAAAATCTCGATAATCCGGGCCATGCTCCCAAAGGACATCGACGAGCCGGTCATCGAAAAGGTTGACCCGGACAGTATGCCAATCCTGTGGCTGCCGTTAACGGGAGACAGGCCAGTCAGGGAGATCTCCACATATGCCAATGAAGTGGTCAAGGAACAACTCCAAAGGATAAACGGTGTCGGGGCTATCCGCCTGGCAGGCTTGAGGCTCAGGCAAATCCGTGTATGGCTGGACAGAGAGAAACTCCACGCCTACCAGATATCGCCGTCCGACGTTATCCTGGCCCTCAGGCGCGGCAACGTAGAGCTGCCCGGAGGCAGAATCGAAAGCTCTACCAAGGAATATACGATAAAAATAAAGGGGGAATTCAGAACCCCCGAAGAGTTTAACGACTTAATCCTCATATACCAAAACGGCGCCCCCGTCAGGCTCAGAGACGTGGGCAGGGCAGAGGATGACATGGAAGAAAAGCGCTCCATCTCCCGCTATGGCGGCAAGACTGCCGTCGGCCTCGGCATCCAGAAACAGACCGGCGCTAACACTGTAGAAGTAATCGATAACGTAAAAAAGGAACTCGTCAACATTAAAAAGACCCTGCCCCCCGGTATACGCCTTGAGATGAGCTTTGATCAGTCAGAGTTCATTAAGAAATCCATTACTGAGGTGCAGCACCATCTTATCTACGGGGGTGTATTTGCCTGCCTTGCCGTATTTATCTTTCTGGGCAGTCTCAGGATAACCCTGATAAGCGCCCTGGCCATTCCCACATCAGTTATTGCCACGTTTGCCGTCATGCACGCCTTTAATTTTACATTTAACAATATGACGATGCTGGCCCTGTCACTCTCAATCGGGATACTTGTCGATGACGCAATCATTGTAATAGAAAATATCCACAGGCACCTGGAACATGGGATGCAACCTAAGGAGGCGGCATCGGTTGCTACCGAGGAGATAGGTCTCTCGGTCATTGCAACCACGCTGGCAATTGTGGCCATATTTCTGCCCGTTGCCTTTATGAAGGGGATTGTCGGCAGGTTCTTTCTCCAGTTTGCCCTTACCGTGGTCTTTGCCGTAATGATGTCGATGTTTGTCTCTCTTACGCTTACGCCGATGCTTGCCTCAAAATTCCTCTCAAACGTCAAAGGCTCTACCGGAAGGACACACCCACTGTTTAAAAAGGCATTTGGGGCGTTTGAGGCATTTTATAAAAAGACTGAGCAGTGGTACAGCATTGTGCTTGTGTATTCGATAAACCACAGGATTAAGGTGCTGGCCGCTGCGGGGGCGATATTCATATTCAGCCTTTATATCACGGGGTTTATCGGGAAGGAGATGGTCCCGCCCGAAGACCAGAGCCGCTTTGTGGCCAGGCTTCAGGCCCCGGTGGATTATTCGATAGATGCCGTTGACTCGATGTTCAAAAAGGCCGAGGACATCGTGGCGGCAGTCCCGGAGGTAAAGAGCATTTTCTACGCCCAGGGATTCGGCGTCTCAAGAGACATAAACAAAGGCTCTCTGTTCGTTGAGCTTAAACCAAAAAATCAGAGGAACAGGTCGCAGGAACAGATTAAGGCAGAGTTGCGCAAAACACTCAACGCCGCAGTCCCCGGCCTTAAGGCCTCCGTAGAGGACGTATCGTTTTTTGGCAGCGCGCTGAGAAACGTACCAGTTCAATATGCCATCAGGGGAAGCAACCTTGGTGAGCTTCAGGGCTACACAGATATAATCTCTAAGAAATTCTCCGCCCTACCCGGCATCGTCGACGTAGATACGTCCTACGAAGCGGGAAAGCCGGAGGTCCAGGTGAATATCGACAGGACAAAGGCCGCAGACCTCGGCGTGGATATTACAACGGTTGCCGAGGCCATAAATGTCCTGATAGGCGGAGAGATGGACGTCACAAAGTTCAAGGACGAGGCAAAGGGGCGCCGCTACGACGTTCGCGTACGCCTCAATCCATCGGACAGGGCCGCCCCCGCCGACATTGAAAGGCTCTACGTCAGAAACAAAGACGGCAACCTCATAGAGCTCTCCACCGTTATACAAATCAAGGAGGCCGGCTCTCCAACCTTGATCAATAGAATCGACAGGCAGCGCGCCGTGTTTTTATTTGCGAATCTGGAGGGGAAACCACTTGGAGAGGCTAAGCAGGAGCTTGAGGCAATATCGGCAGACATCCTGCCCCAGGGCTTCACTGCGGTCTTTAAGGGCATGGCCGAGTCCATGGGCGAGTCGTTTTACTACCTGAGCATTGCCCTTATACTTGGCATTGTGATGGCATATATGATACTGGCTTCGCAGTTTGAGAGCTTTATCCATCCGGTAACGGTGCTATTGTCAATGCCGCTGTCGTTTATCGGGGCCTTCGGGGCGCTTCTTATCACACATAGTACGCTGAATATCTTCAGCTTCATAGGCCTGGTACTCCTGATGGGGCTGGTCAAGAAAAACGCCATCCTCCTTGTCAGCTATATAAACACGCTGAAAGAGGGGGGGATGAATACAAGAGATGCCATAATAGCGGCAGGCCCGGTCAGGCTAAGGCCAATCCTGATGACCACGGTTGCCATGATATTCGGCATGGCCCCTATTGCGCTTGGACTTGGCGAGGGCTCAGAGACACGCGCCCCAATGGCCGTGGCAACGATTGGCGGGCTTGTTACATCCCTGTTTCTGACGCTGCTTGTCGTCCCGGCCGCTTATAGCCTCTTTGACGATATAAAAAGAAAATTTACTAAAGAATAAATTGTAAATATCCGGGGTAAAATTGTAAAATTCCTATAGTGTTTTATATGGAAGCAGGGAATAGGCATGATTTGTTATAGATGCAAAAACAATATTCCTAAAGATGCAGTAAAATGCCCCGTATGCGGCGTAAAGGCCATGCCCTTTGTCGGGGCCAAGACCTGCCCGAATTGTGGGACGGTCAATCCGGTTAGCGCCAGGTATTGTATAAACGATGGGTACTCGTTTGCGAAGGTAACCGTTGGGAACATCACAGACGACCATGAAGAGGAGGAAACGACAACGGCAGTTCGGGTAAAAAGGAAGAAACACCCATTCTTAAAGCTGTTGATGTGGGCATTGATAGCCATTGTTTGCCTTGTGGGTTCATCTATTGTAGGATACCAGATATTTAAACCCGGCAACTACCTGCTCGAAAAACATTCAACCGAGGCCCTGGTAAAGGCCGGGCTTAAAGATATTACGGTCAAAGTTGACCTGAGCAGGACGGCCAGGCTGACCGGCACGGTTAGGGACCAACACGAAAAGTTATTCGCCGAAGCCATTGTAAAAGAGATCCCCAAAATAGGTAAGATAGAAAATAACATAGTCGTATCAAAACTCGTTCCAAAGCCGGAAGAGCTTGAGAAGATAATCAATAACTCGTTGAAATCACAAGGGTTTCCAGGTGTCGTGGTCAGCGTGAACACGGCCTTTACGGCATCTATAATAGGAACCGTCCCCGGCGAGTATGAAAGAAACAAGGTGCTCTCTATCGTAAAGGGAAATAAAGACATTAATAACATCAAGGACAATCTCCATGTGAACCCCTCGTTATCACAACCCATTGTGGTTACTCAGGACACACCTCCTCCTCACACACCCACGCCTTCTGCTACACCCACTCCACAGGCTTCGGCTCAACCTGCGCCAACCCCCGCGCCAACCCCAAAACCGGCGGCTGAACCTACGCCTGCGCCACCTCAAACTGCAACGCCACCTCCTCCGGCTGACCCGCAGAGCCTCGAGGGGACCATTAACAAGGGACTGAAATCCGCGGGCCTTACAAACGTTACTGCCGAGGTCAACGAAAACCTCGATGTCACACTAAAGGGCACCGTATCAAGCGCCAAAGACAAGGGCAAGGCCTTTGATGTAGCAAAAAAGGCCAAGGGCGCAAAGAAGATAAAGGACAAGGTGTTTGTTGTTGAACAGTAAAGCCGTCAGAAAAAGAAGGAGAACTCACCAATGAGGAGATTTTTCAGCATGTTTATTCTAACGGCATTGGCAGCCGTCTTCTTAACAGGCTGTGCCCAACCGAAAAATGTCGTCCAGCCTACCCCGGACGAAGGTGAACATGCTGCCGAGGCCATTAAAGTGGAGACCTACTCACTGAGACCTCAAACTGCCTATCCCGGGTCGACCATAGAAATATCGGTTCAGTATTCGCTGCGCCTGCCAAAGAGTAAAAGCCTCTCAGAGGTTACAGAGGTCAGGGTTTTACTCATGGGGACGGAACGTTTGGAGTTATCGCGCAAGAAAATCATTCGCGCTGAGGGCACTCATAAATCCACTATTAAATTCACCCTCCCAATGGATATAGAAAAAGGCGACTACACACTTCAAACCATTCTATCAACACCAGCGCATACAAAAACAATAGAAGATACGCTGACTATTAAGAAGAAGGGTAAATAAATATTAATCATGCGTCTACCTTACATATGGCCTATTTTCATGGCACAAGGCATTTAGGAGTTGTAAATATATAACCATAACATCCTTCTTCGACAGAGCTTAAGGATGCCTGAAGGGTTAGGAAACATCCTGAAGCCCTGTCGAAGGATGACAACAAATGTCATGGTTATGTTGTTACAGGCCCTTAGTTAGAATCTGTCCATTTCACATACCACCT
>PEAC01000086.1 GCA_002753305.1 Nitrospirae bacterium MYbin6 | reverse complement strand
CGGCCATGATTATTCTTCTATTCGCGGAATCAATCTCAACATGAATTTGTCGTTTGTTAGGCGATTGTGATAGCCAGTAGCAACTATTATCGTACAAGTTTGATAGAATTTGGTTCATAGCGCCATATCGAGCATAAATGTTGAATCCATTCTGTGTATTTGTAGTAAATTGAATATTAAGAGAAGCAAATTTACGCTTAAAAACGGATTCACAGAATATAATGGAGTTAACTATATCAAATGTTGAAGGGGCTTCGTTTCGAATTGCCCTAAAGGGGCCAAGACGTTTTAATTCAGACTTCAAAGATAAAGAAGATTCCTTTAGGTCTTCCAGCTTATGACTGTCGATAGGATTACTGTCGAGAATCTGAGATATACCATTATAAAAATTTGAAGTGATTTTTGCAATTTCATGAACTGCGACACCTATAGCCAAGCCATAACCCGCTTGTTCTGTGAGCATGTCTTGTACGTTGGTTATTGCATCTATGCTTTTTTTCAGATTTTTAAGAGACGACGATAGATTTATCAATCTTTCTTTTCTTTCATGCGGGAGTCCGAACTCGCTCACGATCCCGAGGGCATCCTCAACAACATCATATTTTTTGGAAATCCTTTCAATTAGGGCGGAGCCTTTACTTGTAACTTCTCCTAACATCTTCGGTTCTCTGATAAGACCCGAAGTCAATTCATTGTATTTATTTCTCATTCCTGTGAAGTGTACTTCTGCTCTGAGTATTATATTTCTAACAAGAGCCGCCAGATCAAGAAACGCTTGATTTTTCAATAACCCATGTCTGTCTGATTTATCTACAAGGTCAAGGTTTACTGTCTGCTCAAGTTCGAGATTGCCGATAATATTGTAGTATGATAGGTTAATACCTTTTTTGATATGCCTTACGCTGAGATTTAGCCAATCGACTTCTGCTCCCCATTCGGCCGGGAAAATATTTATTCCATCCCTGTAAATTGAAATGCCGCCAAAGTCATCGAGGTACCCCGTAAATCTACTATGGTTAGCTCCATCTATCCAAGTTTTTGACCTATACCATATGTTCATGTGGATATAAAATGCCCCGCAACGAGTTTTTCTGAGTTCGGATTCATTATTAATCCCAGAAGATAACCAGTATTTAGGGGCTTTCAGATCTTGTAGACGCAAATCGACTTTATTCGGAAAGAGATTATCATCTGCAGGAAGAGGTACTTGTCTTGGAGGATTGAACTTCAAGGCAATATCCGCCATTCCATTTTCATCCACTAAGGCATCGAGAACAAAGACCGGCTCAAACTCGTCTTCGATCGGCGTTATATCAAGATCTTTAACCTGAGGACATTTAAATATGACGTTAAATTCTAAAGAGGAACTCCTCGGCGACCGAAGTTTTAGTAAAGAGCGATTGATTTCATGAATAACTTTCTCTGTAAGGATGAAATCTTCTTTTCCTCCGAAAATTACAAGACGGGTACCTGAGTTGGATTGTCCATAATTTCTGGAAATGTTTTGACGAGTAAGCGATATACCGATCGAGTCAAGATCTACCGGACCGTTCGCATGAGTTGTATTGAATCTGTTCCAATCGATTTCCAATTTATACTCATAGTCTATATCGACTGTCTTTGTAGTCAGAAGGAGCTTGCTGCCCAGCCGATGGCAAGCAAACCGGCCCACCCCTTTTTCACCTAAAGGCACTCTGCCTTTATGATGCTTTTTAAGCTCTTTAACAAAACTATTAAACGCTCCGAGACTGTTATTGGATATTGCCTTCGCTTTTTCCTCTTTCAGTCTGTCTTTGACGTTTGTTTTAATCGTCGAAGCCGGCCTCATCCATCCATTTTCTATTGACTTTCTGCTAATGCCGGCGCCGTCGTCTTCAATGACTATTACCGGGCCGCTGTGGTGGTTGAACCTATTGTCTTTGCCGTCACATGCGGGTAAGTTAGGTATATTATCTATTAGTACTAAGCAATTTGAAGCACAAGCGTCATAAGAGTTCTTTACAAGTTCAAGTATACCTACAACTTCGTTTGCAATTAGCTCCTCTCCGAGAACTTTAACTAGATGAGCGTCAGCCTTAAAGGCTAACATCATCCCACCGTCAAGACAAATCTCGTCAAGACCCTCGGCTGAAATTATTCTGACTGAGTTCTGAGGATTATATGTTGGGGCGCTCTCTCGCGGATGGCCTTTATCATCCTCAAAAGGAACACCTGAAGCGAACGGACTGTATTGCAATATCTCGGCAAAATAATGAGTATTATCCTTTTTGTCTTCAAAAACCTTTCCAATTCGACCATAACCAAAATAGACTCCGGCGTCTTTTTTTGACGGTTCATAATATAAAAACTCCAAGTTCGAACGATTAAAAAATTTCAAATATTTCATAGGAAAATGGTAGTACTTTCCTATGAAATCGTTATAATCGGAACTTTCCCTGTATTGTGCCAATACTAAACAATTTCGTGTGCTATTGTTCATAAAATACCTTCATTGCAGCGCTTAAGAGTTGAAATAACTTGCGTTGCTTGCTTACAAACAAAAATAGGTGGAAAGGCATTTCCAATAATAGTAGCTAGTGCAGATTTATTGCTAAATATAGGGAATTTGTAGTCAATTGGGAACCCTTGCAATAAAGCCGCTTCCCTCATGGTAATAGCCCGATCTTCTTCAGGATGTAGAAATCTCCCCTTTGAAGGATTAAAACAACCGCTTGTTATTGTCGGTGCGACATCATCCCATGACATGCGACCATAGACATCTTTGAATCCCGAACATTTCTTGTGGCAATTCAACAGATATTTTTCCGGCAGATTACGACGACTACCGCCGTCTTTAGGTATTCTCCCGATAATAGCCATCACTCTTATACTGCGATGTTCCTTTATATCATGAAGCGGATCGCCGCTATTTCCAGCTTTTGGCAAAAAAGCGATTGTGTCGCGTACAGTGTGGCGTTTTGTATCGGGAAAAGCAAAGTCAATTCGAAAACCGCGGCCGGCCATGTAAATCAACCTACGACGACGCTGCGGCACACCGTAGTCAGCCGTATCCAATATTCTGTATTGCCCTTGATATCCAATTTTTGCCATTTGTGCTGTAAAGTTGTGGAATAAGCCATTATTAGCAAGGCCGGGAACATTCTCCATCATTACAGTTTGAGGAAAAAGATCATTAACAATACGAAGAAAGTCATTTATTAATTTATTTCTATAATCATCAACGGTAATTGCACCGTTGTGAGTTCTCATAGCCGAAAATCCCTGGCAAGGTGGACAACCTGCTAACAAACTCAATTCACCCTTCTGTAAATTCAATCTCTTCATAAGTGTTTTGCTTGTTAAAATCCTTATGTCACAATCGAAGATATGAACTTCAGGATGATTAGCCCGATATGTGGCGATTGCAACAGGGTCGATTTCCACAGCACCCAAAACATTAAACCCTGCCTCTTTCAGGCCAAGAGTCAATCCTCCGCAACCACTAAATAAATCTACTGCAGTAGACTTAATCATAATTACTATAATTATAACATAATTTGTATTATTTTAACAAGGTTTCTTGCAGTACAGTTCCCATATTAAACATTAACATAAACGATATTCGGTAGGTCATGGCACACGCATTAGAGAAATATAATAGAAACTTCCTGTTCTGGATTCCCGCTTTTGCGGGAATGACAGAACAGGCAGAATAAATGAACACCTGAATATGTCATTCCTGCTCTAATTTTGTCATTCCTGCAAAAGCAGGAATCTAAGTAACCATCTACAAAAGCTAACTGCATAGGCAATTTCTGCTTTATTTCTCTAATGCGTTTGCCCTGCTCAATAAATTATTTCGCCGGTGAGGTCATATTCATCGGCGCCGGTTATCTGGATCGTAACAAAATCGCCTGTAGGGAAATCGTCGGGGACATTTTCGATAAATACGCAGCCGTCTATCTCCGGGGCATGGCAGTATAGGCGCGCAAGGGCCGTGTTGTCCTGGACTTCGTCTATTACGCCCTTAAACTGCCTGCCGATTAATGTGCGGTTTTTCTCGTATGATATCTCCGCCTGCAGGAGCATGACCTGTTCTACACGCCTTTGCATCGTCTTTTTGCTAACCTTTCCTGGCATCCCAAATGCCGCAGTCCCCTGTTCGTCCGAATAGGCAAAGACCCCTAATCTGTCAAATTTCACCTCTTCCATAAACGAAAGCAGCGCCTTGAAATCCCTGGCGCTCTCACCGGGAAACCCCACCATAAGCGTCGTCCTCAGGCATACATCGGGCAGCGCCGCCCGGATTCTCTCAAATAACTCAATGTAGCCGCCGCGCGGCCCTCCTCGCCCCATCGCCCTTAAAATGCCTGCCTCCGAGTGCTGTATGGGGATATCAAGATATTTTAAAACCACATGGGCGTGCCTCTTTATGCACTCAAGAAGCGCGTCTGTAACCGATGTGGGATATAGGTACATGAGGCGTATCCAGAAATCCCCATCAATGGCCGCAAGGGCGTCTATCAGCTCAATCAGGCTCTCTCCCGTGTCCGCCCCATAGGAGGCCGTGTCCTGGGAGACGAGTATCAACTCCTTCCTCCCCTCTTTGAGGTGCATTCGGGCCTCTTCAATCAGGCCGCCAATGGCAGTGCTTTTGAGGCGTCCGCGGATCAATGGTATGGCGCAAAAGCGGCAGCCCCTGTTACAACCGTCGGCTATTTTCAGATACGCGTAGGGCAGGGGGGCTGGTTCGGTTGCCTGAGGCGCTGCCGCTGCCGTTTTGGCTACTTCCATGCCCCTGAGATATTCGAGCATTGCAGGGTCTTGTCCCACGCCGAAGATGGCGTCTATCTCCGGGATCTCCTTTATGAGTTCATCCCTGTATCTCTCTGCCAGACATCCGAAGACGATGAGTTTCTTTCCACCGGCCTTCAGCGGCGACAGTTGCAGGATTTCATTTATCGACTCACGCCTTGCATCCTCTATAAAGCCGCATGTGTTTACGAGTATGGCGTCAGAATCTTCCGGGGCTTGCGTACAGGTGAATCCCTCGGCGGCAAAGGCACGGCCAAGCCGCTCGGAGTCGGCCTGGTTCTTAGGGCAGCCAAGCGTTACTATTGACAGGCAGGGGGACCTCATGCCACAGTAGTTTCGCGTGCCTTCCTTTTCTCTTTATAGCGAAACAGATAGAGCATTATATAATAACTCACAACACCCCCAACAATAGAAACAACCGTCGAGCCTACAAAGAAAGGCAGAAGAAAGACACCTAATTCGTGCAGCACATTTGAAAACGTAATACTGTGAAAATTAAGCTCCAACATACACAGTTCCATCCCCATGAGTTTTATCCCAACCCATGTGCCAAACGTATAAATCGGCACCATGGTAAATGGATTCGTAATATAAACCCCGGTAATCGTTGCAGGCTTGTTGAGTTTAAACGCATAGGCCGCAAATATCCCTAAAAATGTGTGAATCCCAAACAGCGGCGACATCCCAATAAACGTCCCAACGCCGAATGACGCCGCCATCACATGTGGCGTATCGTTCTGGCCCATCAGATCCTTAAACATCCCCTTAAGTTTGAAAGTGCTCATAGCCGCAGTCCATCCAGTCCGTTGGTGTGCCGTTTTTATCAATCAGGACAAGCCCTCTGTCCGTTACATCCCCTACATAGTGCGCCGAAGGTATCTCACCGGCATAGGTAAACAGGTATTCGTAGTCCTCACCGCCGCAAAGGCTGAGCCTGAGCGGGTCTTTATCTATAAACTCCGCCGCGTGGAGCATCTCGGCTGACATCGGGATACGGCCTTTGTGTATCCTTGCCCCAACGCCGCTCTCTTCACATAGCCGTTTTAGATCAAGTGAGAGGCCGTCGCTTATGTCCATCATGGATGTGGCGGCTGAGGCGTTTGCCGGTTTTATAACCCTGGGCATAAGATGCCTCTTAAGGAGCGGTTCCATAATCAACCACGGCAGGGGCAACTCCAGCGTTTCGCCTTTTTCTATCGCAACCGGGGCCATAATTTTTTTAAGCAGCTCAAGGCCGCACGCGGAGTCCCCAAGCGGGCCGGTAACATATATCCTGTCCCCTGGGCGAGCGCCCTTTCTTGTTATCGGGGCGTCGGCGAATCCCAGCGCTATGCCCGTCACAACAATCCCTGAGTTGCAGGAGGTTACATCGCCTCCGATGAGGGCTGCCCCGTAGCGCTCTAACGCATCCTTAACGCCAGATAAAAACTCTCTGGCAAAGTTATCCGAAGTACCTGAGGGGAAAGACGTTGTAAGTAAAAACCATGCCGGTACACCGCCCATCGCATAGATGTCGCTTACATTAACGCTGACGAGCTTAAAGCCCACCTGATATGCCGTGGCAAAGCTCAGGTCAAAGTGAACCCCTTCGCACATCGTATCAGTACTGGCAAGCAGTTTTTTTTCACCGGCGCTAACCTGAACTACTGCCGCGTCGTCCCCTATTCCTACAAGGAGGCCTTTAGAATTCCCCGCAAACTCCTCTCGAATATATCTGACCAGGGATAGCTCACCTAAACGCTGCCCCTTTGTGTACTGCCTGCTGCTGGCCGTGAGGGTCATGCCTTCCCATTTTTGGTCTTGCCCTTTTTGGCTTCACCATTTAAGGTTTCGCCATTTGTGGCCTTATCTTTTTCGGCCTTGCCCTTTTTTGGCTTAGCCTTGCCGCTTATCAGCGCTATAGCCAGTACCTGGTCCATCGTCTCTACGAACACGAACTCCATGTCTTTTTTGATATATTTAGGGATGTCATCAAGGTCTTTTTCGTTTCGTTTAGGGACTATTATCTTTTGGATTCCCATGCGTTTAGCGGCGAGGGCTTTTTCCTTCAGGCCGCCTATGGGCAGCACCGTCCCGCGCAGCGTAACCTCTCCGGTCATGGCAATGTTTTTGTGTATTGGTTTTCCCGTCAGCGCAGAGGCAATCGCTGTCGTAATCGTTATACCGGCCGAGGGGCCGTCCTTGGGTATCGCCCCCGCTGGGACATGTATGTGTACATCTTTTTTTGAGAACAGGTCGTCGCCTATGTCAAGCTCTATAGCCCTTGACCTTACGTAAGAAAGGGCCGCCTGGGCGGATTCCTTCATGACGTCCCCAAGCTGTCCTGTTATGGTCAGGCTTCCCTTGCCTTTCATCATAATGGCCTCTACGTAGATTATATCCCCGCCGGCCTCTGTCCAGGCAAGGCCTGTGGCTACGCCTACCTCGTCCTTTTTTATCTCCTCTTCGGGCAGGAATCGCGGTGTGCCCATAAACTTATGCAGGTTCCTATTTGATATGATGAATTTCTTCTTCTTTCCTTCGGCAATCTGCTTGGCCACCTTTCGGCATAGTGTGGCGATTGAGCGCTCAAGGTTTCTCACCCCAGCCTCTCTGGTATATTGGGCAATCAACATAAGGAGCGCCGGGCCTGAGATTCTCATTACGTTTTTCCCTATGCCATGCTCACCGAATTGTTTGGGAATAAGATAGTTCTCAGCTATGCCGACCTTTTCCTCGGACGTGTAGCCGGAGAGGTTTATCAGCTCCATCCTGTCTCTGAGTGGACTTGGTATTGTATCGGCAATATTGCCGGTAGTTATGAACATCACATGCGTAAGGTCAAACGGGACTCCCAGGTAGTGGTCGACGAAGGAGTTGTTCTGCTCCGGGTCCAGTACCTCAAGGAGTGCCGATGAGGGGTCGCCCCGGAAGTCCGTGCCGATTTTGTCCACTTCGTCAAGCATAAACACGGGATTGTTCATCCCGGCCTGCTTAATGCCCTGGATTATACGCCCGGGCAGTGCCCCGACATATGTACGCCTGTGCCCTCTGATTTCTGCCTCGTCCCTTACACCACCGAGGGATATGCGAGCGAATTCACGCCCCAAGGCGCGCGCTATTGATTTTCCCAGTGAGGTCTTCCCTACGCCGGGTGGGCCGATGAAACAGAGTATCGGGCCTTTCATCTTGGGATTTAGTTTTCTCACGCTTAAGTACTCAAGGATTCTCTCCTTTATCTTTTCTAAGTCGTAGTGGTCTTCGTTGAGGACTTTTTTGGCTATCTTTATGTTCAGATTATCCTTTGTTGCCTTAGACCAGGGCAGCTCGACAAGCCAGTCCAGGTATGTACGCACGGTGGCGGCCTCGGCGCTGTCGGGGTGCATCTTCTCAAGGCGCTTTAACTGTTTCTCGGCCTCGGCCAGCACCTTTTCGGGCATTTTGGCCTCCAGGATTTTCTTCCTGAACTCCCGGATTTCCTCCATCTTCTCATCTATATCGCCGAGTTCCTTTTGTATTGCCTTGAGCTGCTCCCTGAGGAAGTACTCGCGCTGGGTCTTGTCTATCTCTCCTCTGGCCTCGGTCTGAATCTTCTGCTGCACGATAAGCAGCTCTATCTCGCGGTTCAGTATTTCGCTGACCTTGCGGAGCCTCTCAACGGGGTCGTCTATCTCAAGGATGCGCTGGGCCTGGTCGGTCTTCAGGCCGATGTTTGAGGCAACAAGGTCGCCAAGGCGCCCTGGGTCATCAAGGTTCTCTATGACTATCATTATATCTGGCAGGATGGTCTTCCCCAGGGACAGTGTCCTGTCGATTTGCTCTTTGACATTGCGTATCAGGGCCTCTATCTCAAGGGTGACGACTTCGGGCTTACGCTCCTCTATTTTCTCGATTGTGGCAACATAGATGCCGTCCTTATCCTCTATATTAGTGCATCCGGCCTTGGCCAAACCCTGGACGAGGATTTTTACCCTGCCGTCTGGCAGCTTGAGCATTCTCATTATCAATCCAACTGTGCCGATACTAAAGAGGTCTTCTTTTTCCGGATTTTCTACGTTTAAATCCTTCTGCGTCAGCAGCATTATCATTCTATTCGTATTCAGAGAATAATCTATGGCATTGATGGACTTCTCCCTGCCCACAAACAGTGGGAGTATCATATATGGAAAGACCACAATGTCCCTTACCGGCAGTATTGGCAGCGTGTCCGGAATTTCTATGTCTTTTTCGTCTTTTCTATCGTCTTTTTTATCGGCTTCGCCCATGCTCACTCCTTTTCAATCCTGATTTGAAATACCTTGTCCTTAATCTTTGGAAAATTCAGCGTGATTACTCCATCCTTATATACCGCCTTTGCCGACATTGCGTTGACCCTTACAGGCAGCTTTATCATCCTCCTGAAGGTCTCATGAGTCCTTTCCATACACAGAAAGCGGCAATTGCTGTCTATTGTGAGCTTGTTCCTTATACCTTCAATGATGATTATGTCGTCATACACCTTTATCGACATCTCAGACGTATCCACGCCGGGCAGGTCTATTTCGAACACAAGCATGTCGGCGGTCTCATATATATCCATTGGCGGAAGGGGAATTGCGGTCTCAGACGCGCATATTATCCTTTCGTCAAGCTTATTTTTCATTACCGTTTCTCACTTGTTTGTATGTTTTTTTTATGTCAGGCATTGCCTTCAACTATCTCCACGGCCATCTCTACTCTTTCATCAGGGTTATCGTTGCGGTCTCTGGGTACGGAGACTATTTTATCCACGACATCCATGCCTTCTGTGACCTCTCCGAATACGGTATATTGCTTGTCGAGAAACGGGGAGTCGGCAACACAGATAAAAAACTGCGAGCCGGCCGAGTCGGGATGTTGTGCCCTTGCCATTGAGAGCCGTCCGCGCTTGTGCGGCTTGTCATTGAATTCGGCCTTTACCGTATAGCCCGGGCCTCCCATGCCGTGGGTTGATTTGTCGTGGTCTTTTGTATTTGGATCGCCGCCCTGAATCATAAAGCCTGGGATTACACGGTGAAACGTTGTGCCGTCATAGAAACCCTTTTTCGCCAGGTCAATGAAATTATTCACATGATTAGGGGCAACTTCGGGTGAAAACCTGATTGTTATGCTGCCAAGGCCCGTCTTTATTATCGCATGTTGCTGTTGATCTGCCATTTTCTCTGTCTCCTTTTTCTGTCTGTTCCTTTATGCCGCGAATGGCGTTGCCGGGATAAAAATAGGTTTTCAGCCGATATTGATATACATATCTTCACATTTCAGCCCAAACCCGTCTAATATTTAGTTGATTAAGCGAGATAAGCAGCTGCTTACCCCGGCAATTATTAAACCAAACCGGCAACAGGGTAGTTTAGTGTAGTAAAAAGGAGTTAACGGCGTCAACATTTTTTTTGTATGTGTCAAGCCAAAGTAGAAATGTCCTATTAGCGCTTACACGGCCAGACGTCGAAATAGCGTGTAACAGAGGCCAGTTCGTAGTGTCGTAAAAAGGCATCCCGAAACGCGGCGTCAAACAGGCCGCCTGAGTTCCTGTCATAGCCGTTCATCGAAAACGGCTGCCCCACACCCCGTGGAATCAGCCACACGGCGATTTTACACCCCGATATGTCGCTTATTGTGGCATTTGGCATTGATATGCCGCTTAACTTGTTGTCCATCAGGGCTGCCGCATCCAGCGAATAGCTGTTAGAGTGAAACACTACAAGGGGGCGGTAAAATGACAACGCGTATGACTCGTCCCCGGCGTAGCCCATCTCAATCCTCTCAGACGGGTAAGCCGCCAATATGCCCTTCAGGTCTTTGGCTATATCACTGGCTGAGGCACGGTCTTTTATGCCCGCGTATAATATGATAGGCGTCTTCAGGGCCGCAAGGGCGCTGACAGTGAGAAACGCAATTAGTACTGCCATTGCGGCGGCTCTGTTTGAATGGCTGCCGCCCATGGGTGCAGACATAATCAGGAACAGAAAAATCAGAACAGGTATGAGCGGAAGTAAGTGGTGCACACCGGCGCCCGGCTTTGACGCCACAACAGAGACGGCCAGCGAGGCAGTTAAAAATGCCCAGACGGCTGGGGTGTAGCGCCTGAATTTCTCCATGTCCTTAAAGCTGTAAAAATATACCAGCGCCGCGGCGGTAATCTTTAACGCGATAAAGTTGACGTTCTTAATAAATAAAGTGAGATCGAGGCCGTGCCTTGCCGTGGCCTTAAGCCACACGATGTAGTTATGCAACGAGATGTTCTCAAATGCGGCAAATGGCAACAGTGCCACTATTAAACCAGCAACGGCCAGGCCGCCAATTCGCCAGGTAAAACCAAACCGCACATAAAGCAGGGCCACAACGGGAATTAAATATATAACTGCGTGTATCTTTAAGTCCGCGCATATCCCTATACACACGGCAGACACAACCAGGGTCGCCGTTGTGTTGGCAATAGTTGAGGCATATAGCGCAAGCACTACAAATAAAATAATGTACGAGTCCGCCCTCTGCCAAAACGTAACTACCGGAAAGTCCAGAAAAATTAACAGCATTATGGCCGTTGCCATGACGGCGGCCCTGGTGCCGGAGAGCTTTTTGTATGTGATAAATGCGAGTACTGCCGCAAATATTGCTGCCAACACACCGCCCAGCTTTGACGTCAGAATCGAGTCTCCGAATGCCTTCATTACATAGCCGTTGATAATGAACAGGGCCGGCCCATAGGCAAAACTATACCGGGCCGGTGCATCAATCCCTGTATATATCGGGCTGCCCTTCGTAAATATCCACGATATAGAGGCAATGGAAGGCTCCACATGGTCGCTATACGCGCTGTATGTCAGATATAGATATAACTCAGATACGTAAATGCCTGCCACCAAGGCAAAAATAATGTAACCTAATCCATCAATGCCGCCTGGCTCAGACCAATTATATTTTTTGACTACGTAGTACAATCCCCAGACGATAGCTGTGAATATGAGCCAGCCTGTGAGGACGCCGTTCATTACAGTGGCGGGATAGGCTAAGGTATTAAAAAAAAAGTTATCCATATAACCTGAGTGCGGGGGATTCTTAACAGGGCCGCCCTCTTAGTCCAACTCAATAATGCGTGCCCGTACCGGTGGCTGCGTATCTAAAATAGCCACTGTCGGTTTTCCATAGAGCCAGCCGCAGAGTTCCCCCGGGTTTAAGACAAACGTGCTGCCGCGCATCTCTGCCTCAGGCTTGTGCGTGTGCCCATAGATGAGTACGTCGTAGTGCCCGCTTTTTGCGATGGATTCCACGAGGTGGTGTTCGTGAATCATGGCGAACTTTTTACCGTCTATGGTGAATTCGTGAGGCTGCCTGAATATCCGGCTGCGCGATTGTTTGTTTAATAATAGTACGTCGCCGTCGTTATTGCCGAAAATACCGATGAACTCTGCCTTTAAGTCCTTTAGTATCCTGAAGGTAAAGCCGGATGTGTAGTCCCCGGCATGGAGTACGTACTGGAGGCAGCTTTCATTAAACACACTTACGGCCTTTGCCAGGTTTGCCATATTGTCGTGAGAGTCTGACATCACGCCTATGAGCATTGGATTGTTAACCTTTAAAGCCAGTTCTTTGGTATCGAAACGCTAAGGACACCATCGGCGAGCACTACCACAATAGAGTCAATGTCTGCCGTGCCGGGCAGTTTGAAGGATCTCATAAAACGCCCAAAGCTCCTCTCCATACAGTGGAAGTACTCCCTGTCGGAGTGTCTGCCGGGTTTGCGTTCCCCTTTTATGGTCAGGATGTTATTGTCTTCGACGACGACTGAAATATCATCGATTATAACACCTGGGATATCGGCCTTTACGATGATCTCTGTTTCCATCTCGAATATGTCAAAGGGCGGGATCCATGTAAATGCGCGCCTTGAGGTTAAATCCCCCTCGGCATCGTGGTGAAACAGGTTGTTTGCCCTCTCACGCAGAAACATCAACCTATCCGTGTCATCCCAGAATTTGCTGCTCATTAGCTATATATTATAATATCGTGTGGTGTTTTGTAAACGGCAGGGAGGCAAATTTACTGCGTGGCATTGCCGGATATGGATATATTTTTCCGATTAGCGGGGTAAAATCTGTATACTGTATAATTTTACTATACAAAATTGGTATAAATAAGTATAATTAAGATATTAGGTTTTATTATAAGGAGGTTAGGTATGGCGAATGTGGACGAAGTCGAACAGCGGGCTAATTTAGCCCTGTCAAATCAACTGGAGATGCTGACATTTTATCTGAGCGATGATCAGTTATACGGGATAAATGTCTTTAAAATTATCGAAGTCCTCGAGTGTCCCTCCAAGATCATCAAAATGCCTAACTCCAACTATGCCGTAAAAGGTACGATTAACTTCAGAGGCAAGTCAATCGTAGTGGTTGACTTATCAGAGGCCCTTGAGATGGAGCCTATTGACTACAAAAACACACTAAGTTATATAATTGTGTGCGAATACAACGAACTGATTCATGGATTTTTAATAAACTCCCCCAACACGCTGATTAACCGGAGCTGGGAGGAGGTGAAAAGCCCTTCAGCCGTTATGAGCCAATCCGCGTGCCTTACCGCCCTTGCATATACCGACGACGGCAAGACGATTCAACTCCTGGATATCGAAAAAATACTCTCCGAGATCATTGGTGTCGAAAAGGAACTCTCTGAGAACATTAAAGAGAGTATCGAACAAGTGGCAAAGAAAATCAACTTCAAGGACTACCACCTGCTCATAGTAGATGATTCAAAGTCGGCAACAATGATGCTACAATCTGTCGTAGACCAGCTTGGCGTCACATATACCCTGATGGATAACGCGGTTAATGCCCTTCATCTGTTGGAGAACTTTGCAGACGACACCATTCCGATTACTGAAAGGTTTGCTATGATAATCTCGGATATTGAGATGCCGGGTATGGATGGTTTTACATTTACGAGAAAGATAAAGGGCAATCCAAAGCTGTCGGGGCTTCATGTCATACTGCATAGCTCGCTGAGCAATAAGTCAAATATCTTAAAGGCTACACAGGTTGGCGCCGATGATTTCCTTGCAAAATTTCAACCAGACGCAATAGCCCGTAAAATCATCGACAGGATACACTCGGCAGCGAATACGCAGTAATGGCCGCTGTATGTAGCGGCCAGGATATTTTACACGGTCTCTATTTAGCAGCTTTCTTTTTGACGATATCGACAAGGGGGTCGAAGTATCTGCTGATTTGTTTCCCTACGGCCTTAAGCATTGTCTTGGCCACCGTCTTAGCCGCCCTTCTTCTGGGATTGTCCGCAATGGCATCAATAACCATTAGCTCATCGACGAGGTCATCCTTACAGATACGCTTACTACCCTCAAGGAAACTGACCGATGGGCACAGGCTCACCCATCCGATAAGCAGTGTAATAAACAAGGAATCCACCTCTGCGTCTTCTCCGTAGGCAGTGTGTTTACTCTTTTCAAAAATATGCCTTACAAGGCTTGGTTCTTTGAATATTTCAGTCTTTCTCTCTTTAAATAACTTTGCCTTTTCCTCTTTATTGAACTTCTTTAAGTGCTTCAGGGCGCTTTGATACTTTTCCTCCTGGCTGATGACAAGGTGGTGAAACTCACATTTAGTGCATTTTCTTATTTTACTGGCAAAACTCATCTTGCCGTCTGTTGTGGCAAAGGGGACAGCCCAACAAGACCTGCCGGCATTTTTACCATCATGCAGACCATCGTACGAGGTTGCTATAGTTACTGGACATATGCCTAGTGCCTCGGCATTAACACCACCGGGCTGACGCCCGCATTGCTTGAACTCCCAGCAATTCAGCTTTGCTGTCTTCGGTGGAGCAGGCACAGGGTCTGATTGTGAAACAACAGGCTCAGTATCATTTTCTGCTACTGCAAGTCCTATCTCACACTCTGCTGAATCACACTCTGGTGCTTTCAGCACCTTTTTTCTGCCGTTTCCGGCTTTATTAATTTTATTGTACATGTCTTTATCCACAAAAGATCCCTCCTTGACCACCCATCCTTATAAAACAACCACCCATCTGATTACAACATAGCACTTCTTTGTAACAATTGTCAACTGGTACCATAACCCTGTGTCAAGCCAAAACAGAAATGTCCTGTTCCTCATCCCTGGCGGCAACCATCCGGTTGTGGGCATTGATATCGTAATGTACGCCTTGACGGCCCATATTCATTTAAATCTTGTGATTTTGATGCCTATAAAGGACATCTGGCCGATGTAATCCTCAAGGGGGAGTTTTTTCACATGGCTTGGGGTTTGCGCATTTTTCCTGCCGCTTGCGTGAATGAGATAGACCTTGCCGCCTTCTCTTTTAATAATCCCGATGTGGCCGACGATTTCACCGACGACGCGTTTTTCGACGGCCTTGACGAAGTAGACAATGTCGCCGCTGTTTAGTTTATCAAGGGAATCTATAATGGCCTCTTTGGGGATAATCTCAGTAGATTCGATTCCTCTTGCTCCCTTAATTTTAACAGATTTGCCTGTTTCCGCAGTAATGTCAGTGCCCCATTTGCCGCTTAAGACCATGTCCTCGGCATACTCGAACCTGTCGTCGTAGTTTGTCACCTTGCCGGATTCGTCAAGTGTGCCGCGGCCTTTGAATCGCAGCCGCAAGGCAGTGCTTACCGCCTCTTCTGGAGTCTTTCCGATGGATAGTTCCACGGCCCTGAACGTGTGGTACATGCAGTCAACCGCGCCGTCATATACAATGACCTTGTTGCGCACATAGGCGCCAAGCGGGTCTGTGTCATATGGAGTGCCTACGAACTGTTCGGCCCAAAAGGCAATCCTCTGCCCTAAGGGCAGCCCCGCGACACTCTCCTGTGTCTTTGATATATCCGCCTCACCGGTGAATGCTACGGCTGAGGCCGTTGCCGCAAGCATGAGTATGAGAAATATTATTTTTCGCATTAATCATAATATCATAATGTTTCGATAGCGTCAAATGTACAGGCTTACGCTAACGCCAGAATTTTCTCTTCGTAAGATAGACGCCAGTGCCTCGGCTGTGATAATATACCCACTATGGGATTTATTGAGATATACGACACGACCCTAAGAGACGGCACTCAGGCCGAGGACATCTCCCTCTCGCTTGAGGACAAGCTCCTGATAACGGAAAGGCTCGACGCATTCGGCGTCAACTATGTCGAAGGCGGATGGCCCTCGTCAAATCCGAAGGACGCGGAATATTTCAGACAGGTAAGGGCCATGAAGCTAAAAACTGCGGTTATCGCAGCCTTTGGCAGTACCCACCGCCCGGGAATTCGTGCCGAAGACGATAATAATCTGCTATCCATTGTCGAAGCCGGTACGCAGGCCGCCACAATATTCGGAAAGACATGGGATTTCCATGTCCACGAGGCCCTGAGGATTCCACTTGATGAAAACCTCGAGGTTATACGCAACTCCATACGATTCTTAAAGTCAAATATAAAAAAGGTGTTTTTCGACGCCGAGCACTTCTTTCAGGGCTACATGAAAAACCCCGAATATGCGTTAAAGTGCCTTGCCGCGGCGTCAGATGGCGGGGCCGATTGCCTGGTCCTGTGTGACACAAACGGGGGATGCCTGCCCGAGGAAATCCGCCGCATAACTACCGAGGTAAAGAAGACCGTGCGCGTTGCGATAGGCATCCACGCCCACAATGACTCGGACTGTGCCGTTGCGAACTCCATTGAGGCCGTGCGCGCCGGGGCCGTGCAGGTGCAGGGGACAATTAACGGGATTGGCGAGAGATGCGGAAACGCCAACCTCTGCTCTATTATCCCGAATCTCCAGCTCAAATTGGGCTATGGCGGCAGCGTGGACCTTAAGCAGCTCAGAGACGTATCGCGCTACGTGACAGAGATAGCAAATATGCCGCACTATAAAAGACAGCCCTATGTAGGGGACAGCGCATTCGCGCACAAAGCCGGGATGCATGTCAGCGCCATCAGAAAACACTCCGGCACGTATGAACACATAAAACCGGAGCTTGTCGGCAACTCTCAGAGAATCTTGATTTCCGACCTTGCCGGCAAAAGCACGCTTCAAAGAAAGGCCGAGGAGTACGGCATACACATGGGGAAAAAATCACGCTCCCAGGAGTTGCTTGATAAACTTAAAGAACTAGAGAACCAGGGATACCAGTTTGAAGGGGCTGAGGCCTCATTCGAGCTTATGATGAAAAAGGCAGCAGGCCAGTACAAAGAGGCCTTTGAGTTTATGAGTTTCCAGCTTA
>PEAC01000085.1 GCA_002753305.1 Nitrospirae bacterium MYbin6 | reverse complement strand
CACAGATGCCAGCAATATTTCCCCATTATTTTCGGAGCCATCCTTCGACAGGCTCAGGATGATAAGGCGCTCTACGAAGTCTGTGCCTTTGTATACGGAAGCAGCCCCCCCATCAGGATCAAATCCCTCTCGCGGCCATTTAAGCTGGACGTACAGGTAAACGTAAACCCGCCTGTAGCGTCTTCCACGCGGTAGGTTTGCCCGTTTGCCAAGGATTCCTTTAGCCCTTTTATGATTAACCTGTCGCCCTGGTTTATCTTGCCTATGATGCCTGTGTCTTCAAACGTAAGGGGCAATATGCCGAAATTTATCAGGTTTGACCTGTGAATGCGGGCAAACGAAATAGTTATCACTGCCTGCACCCCCAGGTACATAGGTGCCAGGGCCGCGTGTTCTCTGGAGGAACCCTGGCCGTAGTTTTCCCCTCCTATAATAATGCCGCCGCCTTTTGGCCTTGCCTCCTCCGCACGCTTTACAAATTCACTGTCTATGTTTGAGAATACGAAGCCGGAAATTGCCGGGATGTTAGACCTGTAGGGAAGTACCTTTGCCCCTGCCGGCATTATGTCGTCCGTTGTAATGTTGTTGCCAAGTTTTATCAACACTTCGGCGTTTATATCATCCTCTAATGGAGCTTTAACCGGCACTTCCTTAATGTTTGGCCCTTTTATAATCGGCTCCAGTTCAGAGGACGATGGTGGAATTATCATATTATCGCAAACGGGATACATAGCTGGCTCCTCAAGTGCCGTAACATTAAGTGCGCTTGCTAATACATCCTGGAACTCACCGGCTATGGCGGCAACGGCACATGTTACCGGGCTTGCCAGATAGACTGAGGCGTCCTTTGTCCCTGAACGGCCCTCGAAATTCCTGTTAAACGTCCTGACGGAGGACTGCCCGGTACCCGGAGCACCCCCCATTCCAATACATGGGCCGCATGATGACTCCAGCATTCGCACCCCCGCGGCAAGCAGCTCTATAAGGCTGCCATCTCTGGCTATCATGTCATAGACCTGGCGCGAGCCGGGGTTTATCAGCAGATTTGTTCGCTCTGAAACGGTCTTACCCTTAAGAATAGACGCCACTGCGCGCATTGACTGGTATGAGGAATTCGTACAGCCACCTATACATACCTGGTCAACCTTTGTCCCGGCAAGCTCCCTTACTGAAACGACATTGTCGGGGCTGTGTGGCCTGGCAACCATTGGCTCTATGGCACTGAGGTCAAGCTCAATGATTTTATCATATTTCGCACCCTCATCGGGTTTTAGTTCTATCCATGCAGCCTCTCTGCCCTGTGCCCTCAGAAACTCCAGCGTTCTTTCATCGCTTGGGAAAATCGATGTAGTTGCCCCAAGCTCTGCCCCCATGTTGGTTATAGTTGCCCTTTCCGTTACGTCCAGGGTTTCGACACCCTTGCCGCCGTATTCGAATATGCGCCCTACGCCCCCTTTTACCGTCAGGCGCCTCAGGATCTCAAGTATAACGTCCATCGCGGTAACGTATGGAGTTCGCAATTTGCCGGATAGCCTTATCTGTGTAATCATCGGCATGTTAAGTTCAAATGGTGAGCCGGCCATCACCGTAGCGGCATCAAGGCCGCCAACGCCTATGGCTAACATGGCGGCACCGCCGTTTGTAGGGGTGTGGCTGTCCGTCCCCAAGGCAATCCAGCCCGGTGTGGCGAAGCGCTCCAGATTTACCTGATGGCAGATCCCATTTCCCGGCCTTGAGAAGTATGCCCCAAAACGCTTCGCAGCGCTTTGTAAAAAGGCATGGTCGTCCGGGTTCATATAGTTTGACTGAACCATGTTGTGGTCGACATATGACACGGCAACCGGGACCTTTACCCTGTCGATTTTCATTGCCTCAAACTGCAGCCATGCCATTGTGCCCGTTGCGTCTTGTGTATAGACCTCGTCTACTTTTAATCCTACGGGGACACCGGCCTTTAATTCGCCATATACCAGGTGCGACTGAAATATCTTCTCGACTATATTTAACGGCAACAGACACCTCCATTATTGATGATTTCCGTAGTATTTTAAGCGGTTGGCTCCTGTCAGGTCAATACGTAATCCAGATATATTTTACGTTTTCAGGACAAACGTTTGAGAAATAGATCGATATAAATTCTATCGTTGTAGAAATCCAATATAATCCAGTATAATTTATACTAAAGATACAGAGGGGAGGAGGCACTCATGCGAAATAAACAACTCATCGAGCGTGTGGAGGAAAACTCAAATACGCGGAGGGATATTGGCCATGACGAAATCTCTTGATGAAATAAAATTTATTCTAATCAGGCACCGTGAAGAGTTAAGAGAAAAATACAAAATTACACAGATAGGGATCTTTGGCTCTTATGCGCGTGGAGACCAGAAGAAAAGAAGCGATGTAGATATTCTGGTTGAAATAGAAGAGCCTGTTGGTCTGTTGAGATTTGTGCATATAGAAAATCTGTTGTCCGACCTATTGCAGGTAAAAGTCGACCTTATACCGAAAGAAGGTATCAGACCTGAGCTTAGAGAGAAAATAATCAATGAGGTGGTTTATCTTTGAATCGTGATATATCGTTGTATGTAAAGGATATATTGGAGTCAATAGAGAAGGCCGAAGGATTTGTTGGTGGCATGAGTTATGAGAGTTTCATTGTGGATGATCGCACAATTTATGCCGTTATAAAGTGCATTGAAATCATCGGTGAGGCAACAAAACATATTCCGTCATCGGTAAGAAATAAATTTGGGAGCATCCCATGGAAGGAGATGTCAGGGATGAGGGATAAGGTTGTTCATCTGTACTTTGGTGTCAAGCTGGATATGGTCTGGCTTGCAGTTAAAGAGGAACTGCCAGAACTTAAGGCTGCCATTAAGCAGTTAATTGAATATTTGATAGATAACCCTGATTCATTATGAGACGAGCTATTGGAGAGGAGGAGATTCAGGCAAAATCCCACATTCAAGGGACCCATAGATCAGGTTTTTAATATGATAGCGGTGTGATACAAAGTTGCATGCAAATGATGTATTATATCAAGGCATGGACATTGACGAAGGTGTAACAGGGCCGGTTAAAAAACGCTACTGGCTTAAGCTCATACTGTTTATGGCTATAGGCGGAGGCTTGGCGTATGTAGTATATAAGGCAGGGCTGTTTCAGTTCTTTATGGACAAAGAGCGGGTGCTTGCCTTTATAGATTCGCTTGGGCCTCTCGGATTCATTGGCTTTATCCTTCTTCAGGTTGCCCAGGTGATTGCCGCACCAGTGCCTGGCGAGGCTAGCGGCCTCATAGGCGGCTTTCTCTATGGCCCGCTGCTTGGGACAATCCTCTCAACCATTGGACTGACCATTGGGTCATATATTGCGTTTACGCTGTCGAGGATTTTCGGGAGGCCCTTTGTCCAGAGGATTGTCGATAAGTCTGTTATTGTGCGTTTCGATTACCTGCTTGAGCACAAGGGGTCGGCCCTCATCTTCATACTCTTTCTAATCCCCGGTGTGCCGAAGGACTATCTGTGTTACATCCTGGGGCTAGGGCAACTCTCTACGATGCAATTTCTGGTAATCAGCAGTATAGGAAGGCTCTTAGGGACGATGATGCTGACGATTGGGGGTGATTACATTCGGCATGAGCGCTATGTCAGCCTCGCAGTTTTGGTGGCAGTTGCCGCAGTTGTCGTATTTGTGGCAATAGCATATAAGGGCAGGATTGAGCGGTTGTTCAGGATATGGCACGTCAGGGAATATAAAAAAAGGAAGGCCAGAGGTTAGCCGCTCACGGCAGCCGTTCATTCCCTCAACACGAGTGAAACGTAAAGACATGCGTAAACAGTTCATCGGAAGATTCAAAGATAACGCCGCAGTAGGGGCAGTCCATTTTTTTTGAACTATCGCCGCTCTTTGTGTTATTCATAGCTGTGGGCGCTCTTTGTAGGCAGTATATCTCAGGATATTCATATCGTCCTGCCGGCTATAGGTAATATCGTCCATCAGTTGTTTAATAAAGAAAACGCCAAGGCCGCCGACATTTCTATCGTCCAGCTCGGCCTCAAGGTCTGGTTCGGCGACGGCCGTAGAGTCAAAAGGCACGCCTTTGTCTATTAGTTCGATGCGCATGTTGCCGGATGCGTCCGTACTTATAATCATTTGCAGGTCGCCGGAGTTTCCCTCGTAGGCATAGTTCATAATATTGACAAGCGCCTCTTCGGTAGCCAACTCAATTTCGCTTATCCGGTCAGGGGTGAAACCCTGCGATACGGCGCTTGAGGTGACAACATTCATAAACTCAGCGAGGCGGCCAAGGGTCGCGGGGAGTTTGATTTCCACAATAGTTGCCATGTCAATTCAGATTAAAAGCTCTTCAGCGCTTCTTCTGCCGTAGGATATACGGTAAAGATAGTGTTAAAGCCTGACATTTGAAATACCTTCAGGACGGTATCCTGCAGGGCGGCAAAGGCAATGGCCCCCGATGCTGCTTTGAGCTGCTTGGCCGCCGATAGAAAGCTCCTTAGCCCGGCGCTGCTAACGTACTGAAGGCCGGATAGCTCAATGAGCACCTTCTTTTGTCCCTCCACCAGTAGTTCTGATATGTGTTTATCGAAATCAGGTGCGTTAACCGCGTCCATCCGCCCTGACAATGACAGCACTGCCGCCGAATTCTCTTTTCTGATAGTTATGTCCATAGTGTGTGCCTCCAATGCTTGTTATCAAGTGTATGTGTTCATTGTAAATTATAGCCACATCTAAAATCAACACGACGGGCAACGGGAGGGCATGAAAAAGAAGGGTGAGCAGATGCAGCCTGTCCCTCTTATACACCTAAATAATTGTGATGTAAGTGTGCTATCAAAGGTGGCGCGTAATAGATTATTATACAGGTAGTGTGATGAAAATAAAAACCCCAGGTTGGAAAGACGCCGCGGCACTGTTTGTCGGCTGTGTGGTTGCCGCTGTCATATTTGAAGTATTTCTCAGGCTCTACAACCCTATCCACTTTACCGTCAGAGGGGATAACATCACACTACCCGCTAACGAATCCTTTAAGATTGAAAACCCCAATATCCATAATCTTGACAAGCTGATTACCGTGCGAAGAAATTCCATCGGCTTCAGAGGCGCAGAACCACCAGCTAACCTCACCGGCTATATCTCTATCGTCGCAGTCGGTGGCAGCACCACCGAGTGCTTCTACATCTCCGACGGCAAGACATGGACTGACCTGCTTGGCGATAAACTCAGGAATAACTTTAACCACATATGGATAAACAACGCCGGCCTGGCGGGGCACTCTACCGCCGGACACTACATATTGATGAAAAATTATATTACGAGGCTGAGGCCTAAAGTGGCCTTATTTCTTGTCGGGGCAAATGACATTCAAAAGACCGGGGCCTCTGCCGACGAGCTTAAAATCGTAAGCAAGGCCACCTCCCTTGTTAACTACCTTGCCACGAAGTCAGAGACCGTCTACCTCCTGCAAAACCTCTACCGCTACAGAGAGGCAGGCAAAAGACACCTCTACACGGAGCCTTTCAACGTCTACGAAGAAAAACCCCTGGTTATCACCGCCCCAGAGATGGCCAATCTAAAACAACAGGCCCAAATGGGACATGCCTCGGCCCTGAAGGCATACGGAGAGAGGCTTAACAGGCTCTTAGACATTACAATAAACAGCTCAATCGTGCCCGTCCTGATAACCCAGCCAATCCTCTATGGTAACGCCATCGACAACTCAAGCGGCGTCAACCTCGGCACCATTAAGTTTGGCGGCAACCTCAACGGTGAGCTGATGTGGCATATGATAGAAATGTACAACGACGTAACAAGAAAAACTGCTGTGCAAAGGAATGTATTTATTATTGACCTCTCCAGAGAACTCAGCAAAGACAGCAGCTACTACTACGACTGGCTTCACTACTCAAACGCGGGGGCCGTGTACATAGCGGATATTATCTATAAAGACCTGTGCCCGTTTCTGCGGGAGAAGTATCCTGAGGCGGCAACCGGCAAGTGCCCGTAGCACCAGCAAAAAACCCCGGCACGCGCATGGCACGTACCGGGGCCTTCTTAACTGTTTGCGCGTAAGCCTATCTGATATAGGCCTCCGTAACGTATCTCCTCATCATCCTGTGGGTGTTGAAGTAGTAGGCGTTTTTGGCTATCGTGTTTTTCATGATGAAAATCCACTTCTTCTTGTCGTTATAGTATGTGGGGATGACGACCTTCTCGAGTTTGGTGTAGAGGTCTTCGACGTCGATTTTATTCATACTCTCGTCTGGTTCTATCTCTGTGGCGGCGGGGCCGATTGACCAGCCGGTGTATCCTTCAATGTGCCCTTCAATCCACCAGCCATCAAGGACACTGAAATTGGGAACGCCGTTATGGGTGGATTTCATACCGCTGGTGCCGGAGGCCTCAAGCGGCCTTAGGGGATTATTTAACCACACATCCACACCGGATGAGAGCATCAGGCCTAAGTCCATCTTATAGTTTTTCACAAAGACCAGTTTCAGCTTGCCCTTTAAGTCCTTGGCGTATTTAAAGATATTTTGGATCAGCTTTTTGCCGCCCTCGTCCTTTGGATGTGCCTTGCCTGCGAAGACGAACTGCACCTTGCCGCCTGCTATCTTTACGAGGCGTTCAATGTCCATAAACAGCAGGTTTGCGCGCTTGTAGGTGGCGAATCTCCGGGCAAACCCTATGGTCAGCGTGTTGACATCCATGTCGGCGCCGCAGTTAGCGTTAACGTAGTTTATTAAATCCCTTTTTGCGTCCTGGTGGGCGTTCCAGATTTCCTCGTCCGGGATGGTCTCAACGCGCACAAAGATTTCAGGCTCGTTGGCCCAGCCGGGGATGTACTTGTCATAGAGGCGCTTAAAGTGCTCGTTTGTCCAGGTATAGGAGTGTACGCCGTTGGTGATTGCGTTTATTCTGTAGCCGGGGAACATGTTCTGGGAGACCTCACCGTGCTTTTTAGCCACGCCGTTGACGTAGTTGCTGAGATTCAGGGCAAGCAGCGTCATGTTGAGGTGGTCGTCGCCGGCAAGCCAGCGAATTACCTTCTCCGGGAAATAATCCCCCAGTACCTTGTGGTAAATGTCGTAGGTGAACTTGTCATGTCCAGCCTCGACGGGTGTATGTGTCGTAAATACACAAATTTCCTTGACGGAGTCAAAATCCCAGACGAGGGATTCGTCCCAGACGGACTCAATATCTTTCTTACGCTCGTGAAGCAGTTCAAGTGTAAGAAACGAGGCGTGCCCTTCGTTCATATGGTATTTCTTAATGGTAAAACCTAGTTCTTTGAGCATTCTCACGCCGGCTATTCCGAGAATGGCCTCCTGCTTAATCCTGTAATGGTTGTCGCCTCCATAGAGGTGCTGCGTCAGCTCTCTGTCTTCCGGTGAGTTTTCCGGCAGGTCGGTATCAAGGAAGAACACGGGCAGCGAGCCGCCCCTAAGGCTCTCCACAATGTACGTCCATGCCGCGACATAGACCGTCCGGCCCTCCATACGAATGCTGACCTTTGCCGGGGCCAGGGTCATGTATCTTGCCGGGTCCCAAATGACGTCTTTTGATAACTGATAGCCTGTTTCGTCGAAATCCTGCGTAAAGTACCCCTTTCTGTGCATAAGCGTGACGGCGATAAAGGGCAGCTTAAGGTCTGCCGCCGATTTAATCGTATCACCTGCTAAAATCCCCAGGCCTCCGCTATACGTTGGTATATCGTCCTTAAGGCCTATCTCCATAGAAAAATACGCGATCTTTGGTTCGTCCAGATACTTGTCCAGAAATGACATGCTTCCTCCTTAGAAATAGTTTATTCTTATTGGCATCTACCGCTGCCATAATTCATCTGACCGCTGTGTCTCATAGCAAACTGAAATCATACTAAAATATTTCAATAAAAAACAAGTATTCCTGCCGTTAAAAAATCACTGCCCTGGCCTGATAATTATTTTCCCCGCTGGTTTTGCATAAATACATCGGGAAATGTTAGTATTACTGCGGAAGTGTCAGCATGGCGCCGGAAAAAAATAGTTGGCGCCGGAATAAATAGTTAGTGCCGCAGGACTAACCGGCACATAAGGAGGCCCCTATGGACATAAAAATCACCTTTCCTGGCGGCAAGCGGGTCAATGCGGAGTTTGCTCCGGTAGGGGATGCCCCCCCGATGGTCATAGCCACCGACCAGCCCGTTAAATACGGAGGCGATGGTTCGGCACCCGAGCCATTCAAGTATTTCCTGGCCTCAATAGGCACATGTGCCGGAATATTCGTCCTCAGTTTTTGCCAGAAAAACGCTATCCCAACCGAAGGGATAACCCTTGAGCAGACGCATGAATACAGCGCCGATGGGCCGGGCAAGTCCAGACTGGCAAAGATAACCATAGACATAAAAGTACCGCCTGATTTCCCTGAGAAATACTATGAGGCCATCATACGTGTTGCAGACCAGTGTGCCGTCAAGAAGGCAATCATGGAGCAGCCGCAATTTGAGGTAAAGACAGTTGTCGCGCGCGGTTAACGGCGCCGCGAAATTGTTTGCAGTATAAATAAATACAAACAAGGAGTTAAGATAATGGGAGTATTAGACGCAATAGGCAACACCCCGATAGTAAGCCTTGATCATTTAAACACAAACCACAAGGTGAAGGTCTACGCAAAACTCGAGGGAAATAACCCAGGCGGCTCCGTAAAGGACAGAATCGCATACTACATGATAAAGGACGCCGAGGCCGACGGTACACTGACAAAAGACAAGATAATCCTTGAGCCGACAAGCGGCAACACCGGCATAGGGCTGGCCATGGTAGCGGCGGCAAAGGGCTACAAGGTAAAGCTGGTAATGCCGGAGTGTGTCAGCATGGAAAGGCGCAAGACGCTTGAGGCATTTGGCGCGGAGCTGATTCTAAGCCCTGGCAAAGAGGGCACGGACGGGGCAATCAGGCTTTGCCATAAGCTCTACGACGAAAACCGCAAGGACTACTACATGCCAGACCAGTTCAACAATCCATCGAACATGAAGGCCCACTACGAGGGCACCGGCGTTGAGGTCTATAACCAGACCAAGGGTGAGATAAGCGTATTTGTAGCCGGCATGGGCACATCTGGAACGCTGATGGGAACAAGCAAGAGACTTAAGGAGTACGACAAGTCAATCCAGATAATTGGCGTGGAGCCGATTCTGGGGCACAAGATTCAGGGCCTGAAGAACATGGGCGAATCCATAGTGCCGGGCCTGTTTGACATGTCGCGCCTGGATGGAAAGATAAACGTAAACGACGACGAGGCGTATTCCACATCGAGAGAGTTGGCAGTTAAAGAGGGCCTGTTCGTAGGGATGAGCAGTGGTGGCGCGGTGTTTGCGGCCCTGAAAAAGGCAAAGGAGATGAAAGACGGTGTCATGGTGGTAATACTGCCAGACCGTGGGGACAGATACCTGAGCACAGCGCTCTTTAAGTCGATCTGTGCCGATTGCCCGCCATAGAGGCGGCGCGTAATATATTTATTTCCTGAAAGGTACAAGGTACCCGGATTTTACGGGATTGTCAGATAATAGGGCATCAGCTGTGCAGATACCAGACGTTTGCCGCTTGGGCGTTTATCGCAGTAATTAATTCTGAAGGGAGAGATGTTTAGTGGCCAATTTGACCGGATTATTAGAGAAGATTAAAAATAAGAGCGTAGTTGTCGGGGTTATCGGACTTGGATATGTCGGCATTCCTCTAGTCGTTGAGTTTTGCAGGGCGGGGTTTCATTGCATAGGCTTCGATATTGATGAGAAGAAGGTCAACCTGCTTACACAGGGCAAGAGCTACTTTAAGCACATCGGCGAAGATAAGATTAAGGCCTGCCTGCCGTTTTTTACTCCGACAGCGGATTTCTCCCGCCTCTCCGGTGTTGATTGCATCGTCATATGTGTGCCCACACCCCTTGGGCGGCACCATGAGCCAGACCTGTCCTACGTGTTGGACACCACACGGACGATTGCCAGATACCTCGGCAAGGGAAAGCTCGTAGTCCTTGAGTCTACCACATATCCGGGTACCACGGACGAAGAGATGAGGCCGATTCTCGAGGCCACTGGCCTTAAGGCCGGTGAGGACTTCTACCTTGCCTTTTCCCCTGAGCGCGAGGACCCGAATAATAAAGAATTCTCCACCTCCACCATCCCTAAGGTCGTCGGGGGCTATACGCCCGGCTGCCTTGCCGCTGCTCAGGCCCTATATAACTCCGTCGTCAACAGGACTATACCCGTGTCATCTACCAAGGTGGCTGAGGCGACGAAGCTCCTTGAGAATATCTATCGATCAGTTAATATCGCCCTCGTAAACGAGCTTAAGATGCTGTTTGATAAAATGGGAATAGACGTATGGGAGGTCATTGAGGCGGCGAAGACTAAGCCGTTTGGCTATCAGCCGTTTTATCCCGGCCCCGGCCTCGGTGGGCACTGTATCCCCATTGACCCATTTTACCTGGAGTGGAAGGCGCGTGAATACGAGGTATCAACCAGGTTTATTAACCTTGCAGGGGAGATAAACACCTCCATGCCACAGTATGTCATTCAAAAAACCATCGACGCCCTCGGCGAAAGAGGCAAGAGCATCAATGGTTCAAAAGTCCTTATCCTTGGACTGTCATATAAAAAAGACCTCGACGACACACGTGAGTCCCCATCTCTTAAACTATTGGACATCCTGCAGAAAAAAGGCGCCATCGTCGATTACAACGACCCCTATATCCCTGAGATGCCAAAGACAAGGAGATACTCGTTCAAAAAGTCATCCATAACGCTCACAGCCGAGACCCTCGGCCAATACGACTGTGTACTGATTTCCACCGACCACTCGGCCTATGACCCCGATTTCATCGCCACAAATTCTCAGTTGGTCGTTGATACGAGAAATCTGATAAAGGACTCAAAGAAATACAGTGGTAAAGTGGTCAAGGCCTAGACGCCTCATATGCAGCAGGACGGCAGCATAAAAGAAATTCTGATTGAACACACCACCGAGGCACTCAAACCCTTTATAGAGACAATGGACTTTACCGTCTCAACACACTGCTGGTGCGGCGGGACGCTTGAGCGCTGGTCATCAGAGTTCGAGCTATATCTTCAGTGCACAAGCTGCGGCTGTAAATCAGTGCGATTCAGGCCAGCCGTTGAGAGCCTCACGAGGTTTTACTCATCCTCATATTGGTATGAATACCAGCAGGTACACAAGTGCCCTACGATTGAGGAGCGCTATGAAGGGGATATGCTTGACAGGATTCCACACTATATTAATTGGATTCGCGGGCTGCGCCCCCCACCGTGCAGCGTCCTTGAGATCGGTTGCGGCAATGGCCGCCTGCTATTTGAGCTGAAGCAGGCCGGGTATCAATGCACCGGTGTGGAGATGGACGAGAGCCTTGCCGCGCTGGTAACAGATAAAACCGGCATCCAGGTTCACCACGGCTCTTTCCCGCCTGAGGCCGGCCCGAACTACGATTTAATCGCCGTCATAGACGTTCTTGAACATGCCCCGGGGCAGATTGATTTCGTGCAAAACGTAAAATCACGCCTGAGTACCTCTGGCAAGGCGCTGGTGCATTGCCCTGTGTTGGATACGCTTGAGGCATCCATACAATTCAGGCACATGTACAACCCCCTTTCGCACCTGTGGATTCACAACAGCGGGTCGTTTGTCAAACTATGGCAGGGTGTTGGCTTGTCAGCCGTTAAGATAGGGGAGCTATTTAATATGCCGGTCTATGCAATCAATAAGACATAATCGGGACGGCTGGCTAAAGAGATAGTGGCCACACGGCACTAATAGGGCGGAAACATCCTTCTGAACCCATGAACCAGGACAACAAAGAGAAAAGCGATATTTCTGAGAAGTTTCCCCAAAAAAGAAAACTCCGGTGGTTTATGCCTTGTGCCGGTTGCCTTAGCCTCGGCAAGTGCAGCGCCTAAGTTCTCAATCCATCGGGCTGAGACAGGCCAGTCAAAAAGATCATGGATATATTTTGTGGGAATACCGGCCTTTCCAACGCGCGCCCCAATGATCCCGCCAAGAATGGCCGCCACCGTGTCGGTATCGCCGCCGCATCGGATGGCGGCCGTAATTGCGGCCTTATAGTCCGCCGGATGCCTGAACCACGCGTGCAGCACCACTGGTACGGTATGGTAGATATAACCGCTGACTCCGCGTTCTAGGCCAATAGAGGCCGCGAATGCCTCAGTAGTCTGCCCAGAGATGGCGCTGGATAGGGCAGCCTTAACGAGCGCCTTAAAGTCCTGCCCATCTGTTAACATATCAAGGCGCTCCAGGAATTCGTTGGGGTTGTCGATGTGTCTTGAGGCCATAGAGGCGGCCAGGGCAACGGCCAGGGCGCCTTCGCCGGCCTTCGGGTCGGTATGAGTTATAATGGTTGATAGAGAGACCAATGTCCGCATCGTGGGGAAGTCATCGCCGCAGGCAACGCCGATGACAGCGCTTCGCATGGCGGGGCCGTTACCGGCAGAGAACACGCCGCTGCGTTTATATGAAACACCGAGCCAGAGTTTTAACAGTGACCTGAGCGTTGCATATCCGGCAGCGGCGGGAAGCGCAAGTAGCCATAGCTTGAGGCGTTTAGTAAGTGACGCGATGAATTCTTTTTCGGAGACGAGGCCAACTTCCCCTTCCGCGCCCCACGCGGCAATCAGAGCCTGTGCGGTGATACAGGCGTGTTCAGTGTCATCTGAGATCATGCCCTTGCCAAAGAGGAAGTGATAGCCGTCGATGTTGGGAAAGATTTTCGGCTGCCGTTGCCGTGAGAGGCCTTCCATAGGCAACCCCAGGGCATCCCCAACGGCAGTCCCAAGCAGGCAGCCAATGAGCGCGTCTTTTAATGATTCCAGGGTATTCATCAGGCTGCCATTATTGTAAGATATTGCACTGCGTATGTGTCAACTGCCTTGCTTGCCCCAAGTTCCGACATAGGAATTTGGGACCCGGTGGACACTTTACAAATAACACATTATTATGTAATAATTAGGCATTATCATCTCTACATATAGGGAGGTATTAACTGATGATGATTGACAAGCAGCCCACAAAAGTTGACAGGAGAAGGGGGCCTGATATAATCGTAAAGTCTATAAGATGGACAATTCTGTCGTGTTGGGTGTTGCTATTTGTCGTGTGGTCGTATATTTATTACGCAATGCCTGAGCAGCCTTCTATCTTCGACCCACACAGCGTATACAGCAAACCCAGGACATACTGGGATATATCCTTGTTGAAAAAGGCATTTATCTCGATTAATATCGTTCTGCTGATATCTCTGGTCGGATTAGCCGTAAGCGCTTTGAGGCACAGCAGAAGAACTGACAAGGCACCTGTCACGCTGATACTTATGGTAGTTCTGTCGCTTATAGGCATGTTTGTTATTTATTTCCAGTTTTAGGGTTGCTAAGGAGATTTCCCCCTACTTCTCTGGTGCTTTGGTCTCTCATGGTTTGGCCGGGTCTGATCCCTTGGCCAAAAGTTGATCGCCGTTGAAAATACCCGTCCTGTTAAACCGCCTGTCACACTGGCAACTGATTTCCCTGTTTTCTGAATCATTCAAAGCGCAGCTTCTACGCAGTATTGTAATGTACAGATTGGGAATTTTTAAATCCTGCCGTTGTAATAATTTGTTGAATCATGTTAATATTATAAGGTTGAATTATTGACGAATGTTATATAAACGGGAGGCGTATGCCGGATAATGATAGACGTATAAAGATTAAGATAGCAGATAAGGCTGACAACGCCGATGGCCGCGACGTCCTGTACGATGGCGTAAAATCACATGATATAAAAGAAACCGCGCTTCAGGAGTTAATTGAAAGGGCGAAGCGGGAATTGTGGAGAAGTGATAGCAATGAAGGAATTGCCATTGGCAGGAAGTTATATGATTTCATTAATGGAAGCGGCGGGAAGCTGAATAAATACATAATCGACGCGGAAGGCGTGAGTGAGAATCTGTATATTTATCTTGATGTTGGCACGGAGTTGACCCATCTGCCGTTTGAGCTTATACACGACGAGCATAAGTTTCTGTTTCTTGATGAGACGCGGCAGTTAGTTCGATTGGTGAACGAAAAGGGCTGGCAGAAGAAAACAGAACCGGCGCCCCGGCCCCTGAAGATGGTTTTCATGGCGTGCTCGCCAATGGATTTGCCGCCCAAATCGGTCTTGAGTTATGAAAGGGAAGAGCAGTTTATTATTCAGGCAACGGAGAAATACGCGCTGGATATAAGGTTTGAAGATTCCGGGTGCGTTAGCGGACTTAAAGAAACGTTGATTGAAAATGGCGGGTGCGATATCCTGCATATCACCGGACACGCGGATTATGATAAAAAACTTGGCCCTGTATTATATATGGAGGATGAGACCGGCCTTTTAGAGAAGGTAACGCCGGAGGTGTTGTGGGATTATATCAGAGACAACCAGCCGAGGATGTTGTTCTTATCGGGATGTTATACCGGCAAGGGAGATGAAACCGGCGCAAGCGGCTCGTTTGCTAATCAAATGGCAAAGGCGGGCATCCCAGTCGTGCTTGGTTGGGGACTGCCGGTAGGGGATGGCGGCGCGACGGCGTTTGCCACAGAATTATACCGGTCATTATCTATCGGCGATGGGATATCAAAGGCGGTTCAGAAGGCAAGGAAATTGTTTGTGGATGTATACCATACATGGCCGTTATTGAGGGTATTTACAAACGGAGAGCCGCTTAAGGCATTCATCAAGGCGGGGCAGCCGGTTAGGTATCACACGACAAGAACGAGTACATATGAATATCTGGAAGGGACACAGGTTAAGATTATAAAGGAAGGGTTCATCGGCAGAAGAAGAGAACTCCAGAAGGGCATTCGTGCCATAAAAGGAATAGACGGCAAATACGGGGCGGTAATCCACGGTACGGGCGGCAATGGGAAAAGCTGTCTCGCCGGGAAGTTGATAGAACGCTTCAAAGACGACAAGGGACTTTTTGTCGTGCATGGGGAAATTAAGCAGCCCGATATTATTAATGGATTATATAACCTTTTTAATAAGTTGGGCGTTAAATCGGCAAAGACACTCTTGTCATCAGACGAAACCTATGAAGATAAAATAGAAGGGTTATTCAGGGGCGCGTTTAAAGAAAGGCCAGTTCTGATTTATTTTGATGATTTTGAGCAGAATCTGAAGCGTGTCGACGACGAATATGTCTTAATGCCGGAGCCTCTTGAGGCGGTGAGGCCGTTTCTTGCGGCGTTGGACTGGGCGGGGCATACTACGAATCTATTGATAACGAGCCGCTATCCGTTTAAGTTAGCCGATGGCGGACGCGACCTGCCTTCAATGAAACTTGATAACATCCCCCTGATGGCCTTTAAAGACGCCGATTTAGATAAGAAAGTTGTCGAACTGAACTATATTTCCAACAGCAAACACAAGGCAATGTACATAACATATGGCTACGGCAATCCACGCCTCCTTAGAGTGGTTTGAAATAATTGCCAAAGATGAGGGCAATTACGACCTTGCTAAATTAGAGGCGGCGATAAATGGCAAAAAAGAAGATTTCATTCAGGACCATTTAACTAACGTTATAGCAGAGACGGTAGGCGCAGATTTTAAAGAATTCTTAAAGCGTTCGTCGGTATTCAGGATACCTGTACCGGCAGATGCCTTTAACCAGTTAGGCGATAGCGCATTGTTAGAAACTGGCGTCAACCTAACGCTCCACGAGCAAGAGACGCTGGGGAGAGTTGACCATTTTTGGGTAACCCCTGTAATAAGACAAAGGCAGTGGGACGAACTCGACGCCGTCGAGAAAAAACGAATCCACAAAATAGCATACAAATGGTTCGCCGATATTCTTGATGAACTTCTAAACAAGAAAAAACTACCCGAATACAACCACTTGCAAGAAGCAGTCCACCACGCCCTCAAGTGCGACAACATAAGAGTCGCCTGCAAATACGCCATTGCACTTGGTAACTACATGGAAAAACTATTGTTATATCGCGATAGTTTACTCTTACAGCAGAAGGTTGCTGATAGAATAACCCCTGATATAGAAAAGGAAGCAATAAAAGAAAAAGATGAGTATGTTGCCATGTTACTAAATAACCTTGGAGAGTCTGTTAGTTCATTTGGCGACCCCGCAAAGGCGATAGAATACTATGAAAAGGCCCTTGCCATTGATTTGGCTGCTTACGGTGATAAACATCCTGAGGTTGCAACAGACTATAACAACATAGGCTCTGCATGGAGAGATCTCGACGACCCCGCAAAGGCGAAAGAATACTATGAAAAGGCCCTTGCCATTGATTTGGCTGCTTACGGTAATAAACATCCTATGGTAGCAATAAGATATAACAACATAGGTTCTGCATGGAGAGATCTCGACGACCCCGCAAAGGCGAAAGAATACTATGAAAAGGCCCTTGCCATCTTTTTGGATGCTTACGGTGATAACCATCCTAATGTCGCAAGAGATTATAACAACATAGGCGCTGCATGGAGTGACCTCGGCGACCCCGCAAAGGCGAAAGAATACTATGAAAAGGCCCTTGCCATTGATTTGGCTGCTTACGGTGATAAACATCCTGATGTCGCAAGAGATTATAACAACATAGGCGCTGCATGGTATGACCTTGGTCAACCGCAAAAGGCAGTTGTTAATGTACAAATAGCGTATGATATTTTGGCTGCTGCCTATGGTAAAGATCATCCATTAACAATAAAGGCAAAACGTAATCTCGACATTTATAGAAAACAGCTACCTAAATCTTAACCAGCATATATATCCCGGCGAATGTGCTGTTAAACGGGGCCATTTGTAAAGTGAATAAATATGTCCGGCTGTGCAAACGCGCTGAGCCATTTTTTCTGTCATTCCCGCGGAGGTAGGGGTAAGACACCGCACATGAGTCCAAGAGGTGTGTGTAACACACAGGTATCAGCAATTCTCAATGAACATAAAAGAAGACATAGATAGAGGGGGCACAAAGAGGGAGGAAAGTATTTTTCGCAAAGAGTAAGCC
>PEAC01000084.1 GCA_002753305.1 Nitrospirae bacterium MYbin6 | reverse complement strand
TTGTCCAGCATAGTCAGCTGTGCCCTGCGTAAGGCCTTTGCCTTGAATCCGCCGCTTGTTTTTAATTCTTTGTAAAAATCCACTAATAATATAGATGTCGCTTCGTCATTCACGCTCCAAAGGGAGGCGATTGTGCTTTTAACTCCCATTTTTACAGACAGGCCCGCAAGCCCCAGGGCCGCCCTTTCATCGCCCACCGCCGTCTCGCACGCGCTCAATGCCAGCAGTTCCATAGGTTTCGCGCTGTAGCGGCCCTCCTTTATCTGGGTCTCAAGGTCGTTTATTGTTATCTTCCCATCCCATGTAATAATAAACGCCTTTGCGGCATCTCCGGTAAACTCCCCATGAGACGCCATGTGAAGTATGGTGTATTGTTTGTCCTTAAATTCGCTTTTAAGATTTGGAAGTACAAATTTTTCATTCATCAATAAATTCGAATTGTACGCCTGTCCTATCCCCTTAACCTCGTCCAATATGAAAGGCAGCGGCACGTAGCCCTGTCTTGGTTCGGTCAATGCCGTTACAAGCATCCTTGAGTCTTTCTCCGCTTTAAAGGCCCCTGCGTCGGTTAAAAATACTCCGACTGTGCCGGCTACGGCATATTTTCTTATCAAAAAATCCTTGCCGTCATGCAGGGCGCCAAGGGGAACCATTCTCAATACCCTGTCGGGTACATACACTATCGTATCCGTTTCGTTGAGGGCTAAGTCCTGCTCGATTGGCCTTATTAATATGTCATAGAGTCTCTGCCCGTGGGGCAGATATTCCATAGTGGTGCGTTTTTCGAGAAGCCTGCGAAAGGTTAATACCTCACGGTTGTAATCGCCGGAAGATATGTTAACATGGTACATTTTTATGCCGGAAGGGAAACTTACCAGGATATACAATTTTTCGGGAAAAGATACCATATATAGTACGGCGCTTTTATCAGACACCGTATCAAGGCGGGATTCCCTGGCCTTTTGAATATCTATACAGGTGTCTTTAAAGTAATCTTTAAGTTCCGCGGCTCGAAGCTGTTCTATCGTATCTCTGGCCTCATAGAGGTCTTTTTGTGAAGCAGCGTGGCTGCCTGCCTTCGATGAACGCTCGATTAAGCACTCGGCGAGTTCGTAGAATACAGGTTCTATTTCAGTTTTAAAAAATGTTTCTCCGCAGAGCGTGCAGTTTACAAAGGCATCCAGTCCTATGTCTTCAATAGCACGCACGGCGTCTCTGTAGGCCGTAATCGCCTCGTCCGCCTCGTCCGTCTTACCGGTTTTATTTAAAATCCGCCCCATCTGCCGGTATATGGTATAAACTGATTCTTTGACATCGTACGTTGTGGCGGCACTAAGGGATTTTCTTAATAAAACGAGGGCGCTTTTGTAGTCCTTTTGTGTCTCGTATAGTTTACTCTTATATATGAAAATAAACGGCAGGGCCTTGTTATCGCCTATTGAGACGGCCGTCTTTTGGGCCTCCTCAAGTGCGTTATAGGCGTTATGGATATTCGATTTGCCGGCCATTGACATGTAGGCCTTTGCGATATTTATCAGGCCAGCGACTTTTTTATGGTTTTCGGCAACACCCTGAAATTGCGAAAATGCCTCTTTTAACTTTTCACCGGCCCTGGATTCCTCCTTCATGTTTATATGTAAGACGGCCATGTTTGCATGTATCTGCGCGTACAGGGCCTTATCTGCCGCGTTGCCGCCTTTAAGGCTCTCAAGCCCTTTTTCGTAGTATTCCCCTGCCTTGCCATAAGAGTTCATCAGCACATGGAGGGTTCCAAGGTTGTTAGATATTTCGGGTGTAATTCCTGATATCTGCATGGCGCTCTCGAAATATTCAAGTGCCCTGTTAAAATCTCCGGATGCCATATAAATCAGCCCATAAAGGTTTAACATCTCCTGTTTCAGTCCGTCATTTTCGGATTTTTCCAGGATAGGTGGGATTTTCTCCGCGTATGCGAGGGCCCTATTGAACCGGCCGGCGTATAAATATGACTTCGACAGATACAATAAACAATTCGCCTCTGGCAGCGGGTCTTTCGTATTGCTGTTAAGCGCCTTTCCAAAGGCGTCTATAGCGCCAGTAAAATCTCCGGATTCATATGCCTTCATGCCATAGTTGAAGGTGTCTCCATAAGAGACGCCGACAGATAAAACCATCGACATAACGATTGCTGAAACTATCCATGCAGTCTTGAGTTTCATATTTACGTCCCTATCACCTTTTTTGCGCTCCCGTGAAACCGGCCGGCATATCGGCACAGGTTATTATTATCATATCTTTGCCGGCCAGTTTAAGTCAATATCAGCCTTATGAGACACTTATGAGGCGCGCACCGGCAGATTCTTTTTGTCTTAGCGTAGTATAATATGTTTATTATGAAGACGATATTAAAAAGTGCGAGATCACCGGTTTTTGTCTGCTTTGCAATAATGATTCTCATATGCGCAATCGTCATTATAGTACGTAACTATGGGTATCTGCAAATAATCGAACTGGCCGGCGGCGAATTTGCCGCGTATGACAGATTTTTAAGGCTTTCTGCGCATGGCGCAAAACCGGATGATAATATAGTAATCATTGCCATGAGCGAAACGGATATTCATCGCTACGGAAAGTGGCCGATGACTGACCAGACGATGTCGGAGCTTCTTCAGGCCTTAAGCGAATACGGAGCAGCCGTAATCGCCGTCGATATATACAGAGATATTCCCATCACACCAGGCAGCGATAACCTTACAAAGGTTCTCCAAGCACTAAACAATGTCGTCATGGTTAAAAAATTAGGGTGCGACACGGAGAGTAAAGTGGCGGGGCCGTATATGATAACCAACCCCGACATTATAGGGTTCAATGACTTCCCGGTCGACCCTGACGGTGTAATCAGACGAGGGCTGCTGTTTGCCGGTGATGATAATACGACTTCGGTATCGTTTTCGCTGCTTATATCTCTCATGTTTTTAAGAGACAAGGGGATAGAGCCGCTGCCTGGCTCGCCAGACAACGCACACATGCGTCTTGGCAGTACAACCTTTGTTCCGCTTGGCCCTAGTGACGGCGGCTACGTTGGCGGCGATACGGCAGGCTATCAATTCCTGCTGGATTTCAAGGGCGGGCCGTTTACCATGTACTCCGTTTACGACGTACTGGAAAAGAAGAAATTACCCCCGAGTGCGCTTCGCGGCAAGATAGCCATCATAGGGGTGGATGCGGTAAGCGTTAAAGATTACTTCAGTACACCGCTTCAATCCATGCAAAACACATCGGGTGTAAAGCTGCATGCCTTTGCCGTGAGCCAAATCATAAGGACAGCCCTTGGACAAGACAAACCCATGTCGTTTATAGACGGCCGTTATGAAGGGGCATGGATTTTCCTGTGGGGAATCATAGGGGGAGTACTGGGCTTGAGGATACGCTCATTTGCGAGATTTATTGTCCTTTCCGCGGGTGCGGTAGCGTTATTAATCGCATCAGGTTATGCGGCATTCAAGAGCGGAATCTGGATACCGGTTGTACCGCCTGCCCTGTCATGGCTTTTTTCGGCATCACTGGTAACGGCATATAAATCATATACGGAGGGTGCCGAAAGGGCAGAGCTTATGCGGCTGTTCTCCAGGCACGTTTCAAAAGATGTAGCCGAAGCTATATGGAGGCAACGCGATAACTTCCTCGACAACGGCCGCCCACGTCCGCAAAAACTCACAGCCACCGTGTTGTTTACCGATATAAAGGGTTTTACGTCCGTCTCCGAGGGGCTGCAGCCGAAGCAGCTTATGGAATGGCTCAACGAGTATATGGAAGCAATGGCCGGTATCGTAATCAGGCACGGAGGGGTTATAAATAAATATATCGGCGATGCCGTAATGGCCGTATTTGGTGTTCCCATCAAAAGAGAGACGCTGGAGGACATAGGCAGAGACGCCATAAACGCTGTCGCATGTGCCGTTGAAATGGGCGATATGCTCAGGCATTTGAAGGCCGGGTGGGTGGAGCGTAATATGCCCATTATCGACATGCGGGTTGGGATTTATACCGGTGAGTTAGTCGCCGGTTCTCTCGGCAGCTCAGAGCGTCTTGAATACACCGTTATCGGCGATACGGTAAATATCGCATCCCGCCTGGAGAGTTTTGACAAGGACTACTGTGACAAAGACTTTGCAGACCCGGCTTGCCGAATATTGATTGGCGATACTACGGTTAAATACCTCGGCGAAAGGTTTAAGACTAAAGAAGTAGGCGAAGCGGCACTAAAAGGCAAGAATGAAAAAATCACTGTTTACCTGGTCGGAGGATTTACAGGGTGAACTCTCCGGCCATGGCATTTTTTTTTCTTCCGGCAGGCCATCTGACTCGTCTTTTGTTTTAATCCCAAAGGTTTGATCCATGAATCTGGCAAGATCGCCCTTTTGCAGATGCGTTAGTATGGATATTGTCCTTTCTGCTTTTTCCCATGTTTATGGCATTTGTCTCAACCCACAGATAAAAAGCCCCGGGTTGAATAAATCCATCGCCATCACATGGAATCCATGTACCGTGAAGTATGTTCATTTTTGCGACCCGCCATATTATAAATTATCCATATATGCCTGTGCAATGGCCTCTGAAGCAGTGCTGCGTTTAAGCGCCGCCTCCACATATTTTTACATATTATTTTGATTGATTCACTTTGATATTTTACGCCGTTACCGTTATAATACCGGCATGAGTGCAGAAAGCGGCATGTCGGAAGGGCAGAACAGGCTTAAAATTCTATACTGGTCTTTTTTTATCCTTACAATCATAGCAGTTCTCTACATACGCATCAGACTTCTTGGCATACCCCTGGAAAGGGATGAGGGGGAATACGCGTATATGGGACAGCTCATATCTCAGGGCATCATACCATATAAAGATGCCTACAGCATGAAACTCCCCGGCTCTGCCTTCATGTACTACTTAATAATGTCTGTCTTTGGCCAGACCATCACGGGGATTCACTTAGGGCTGATGGCAATAAACTTTGGGGTCTTGCCGGCATTATTCTTACTGATAAAAAGGCTTTTTAACGAACGGACTGCCCTTGTTGCCTCGGCCTCATATGCGGCGCTCTCCGTTGGTGTGCCGGTACTTGGGTTTGTGGCACATGCCACACAGTTTGTAGTGTTTTTTGCCGTTTGGGGCATTTATTTTCTTTATAAGGCCACTGATGAGAAAAAGACCTGGCTTCTTGCAATGTCGGGCCTGTGTCTTGGTATGGCCTTTTTAATGAAACAGCATGGCATATTTTTTCTGCTGTTTGGTGTAGTCTATCTCTTTGCCATACGAAGGGGCCTTAAGAGTTTCGTAATCGAATGCCTCGTCCTTGTGGTTATGGCTGCCCTGCCGTTTGCCCTTACCTTACTTATCATATACAGGGGGGGGATTTTCGATACGTTTTGGTTTTGGTGCTTTACTTACTCAGGCAAGTACGTATCGACTTTGACATTGAAGGATGGCGTATCAAGATTTACTACGATGGCCCTGAGGACGGCCGAACATTTTACGGTTTTATGGATTTCAGGCATTTCAGGGCTTGCCTTAATGTTCAGCGGCTCAGGGATAGACAGAGAGAGAAGGCTGTTCACATTGCTTTTTTTCCTGTTTTCATTTTTATCTCTGTTGCCGGGGTTTTATTTCAGGGAACATTACTTTGTCCTGATAATTCCGGCGATTTCAATTATGGCTGCGTATTGTGAGCACTATCTGTCCGGGGTGCTGGCAAGGAAGTTCCCGGAAGGGATACTGGATAAGCTACCGCTTGCGATATTGTCAGCCGGGTTGATATTTACCTTTACGGTGCAGGGCAGGATGTATTTTAAGATGCCCCCTGATGAGGTATCACGCGAGATATACGGATTGAACCCGTTTGTGGAATCCCCAAAGATAGCGCAATACCTTAAGCAGCACGCAAAAGAGGGGGACACGGTTGCCGTGATTGGCTCGGAACCGCAGATATTATTTTACTCCGGCATACGCTCTGCAACCGGCTATATTTATATGTACGGACTGATGGAAGACCAGCCTTATAATCTGCAGATGCAAAAGGCAATGGCCGCCGGGATTGAAAAGGCCAAACCGGCCTTTGCGGTCTTAGTACAAGTCCCTGCATCGTGGGTTCCATCGAAAAATTCTCCTCAATATATTTTCAATTGGGCCAGCGCTTACATAGGGAATAATTATGATATTACCGGGGTTGTCGATTTAATTTACTATGACAATGTAGTGTATAAATTTGGCACAGATGCCTTAAACTATAAACCATTGTCAAATACCTATATATATATTCTCATGAGAAAAGGTGGAGGCTGAGATGGATAGTCGTGATGGCATAAAGATAGTGCCGGTGCGCCAGGCGGTGGGCCTTGTCCTGGCGCATGACATTACAGAAATCAGGCAGGGTGAATTTAAGGGCAGGGCATTCAAAAAGGGCCATATTGTTACGGAGCAAGACATAGACCACCTTGAGAGGCTCGGCAAGGAGCACCTCTATCTGCTTGATATAAGGGACGATGAACTCCATGAAAACGATGCGGCCCTGGCGCTTGCAACCGCATTGACAGGCAATCAGACAGGGGGCGTGTCCTTCAGAGCAGAACCGAAAGAGGGAAAGATAACCCTTGCAGCACAGAGAGACGGCCTGTTTAAGGTTAACAAAGAGGCGCTCCTGGGGTTTAACATGGTTGGCGAGGTGATGTGTGCCACGCTTCATACGAACACCGTGGTGGCAAAGGGCCAGACCGTGGGTGGGGTACGGGCCATACCTCTTGTAATCAAAAAAGATCTCGTTGATATGGCGGTTAACGCTGCACTGGACAGTACACCTGAGGGGAAGCGTACCCCGGTGTTAACGGTAAAGGAGATGAGACGCCCAAAGGCCGGGGTCGTCATAACTGGCAACGAGGTCTATACGGGGAAGATTCAGGATTCCTTTTTGCCTGTTGCCAGGAATAAAATCAAACAATTTAACGGTGCAATAGTAGGGCAGTATTTCGCGCCCGACGATGAGGTGTTCATAGCGGAAAGGCTAATGGAGCTGGCCGCGCAGGGGGCCGATTTACTGATAACAACGGGCGGCCTTTCAGTGGACCCGGACGATGTGACGGCGGCGGCGGTTCGACGGCTTCCGGTTACGGACGTGTTTTACGGCACTGCGGTACTTCCCGGGGCGATGTTTTTGATTGCCTATATGAAAAGACCCGGCGATGGGGACGGCCTGATTCCGATACTATGTATGCCGGCCTGTGGGATGTATCACAAGATAACGGTATTTGACATGGTGCTGCCGCGTGTTCTGGCGGGTGAGTATATTGACAGGCGCGCGCTTGCCGAAATGGGGCACGGCGGCCTGTGCTTGAACTGCAAGGAGTGCAGGTATCCGGTGTGTCCTTTTGGAAAGTAATGGAGACCTTGGCTGGTGCCTCTTGACATGTACGGCTATTTGTCATACAATATAGAAAATAGGAGGTAAATGCTATGGCATCAACTGAATTTAGCCCGAAAGGAAAACGTCTGGAGGCCAGGGTCAGCAACGAGCAAAAATCCTTGTTTAAGCGGGCGGCGCAGCTACAGGGCAGCACATTGACCGATTTTGTGGTATCCACGCTGCAAGCCGCGGCAACGAAAGTCATCCAGGACCATGAGGTTATGGCGCTGGTTGGAGAAGACCGCGAAATTTTCGTCTCAGCACTGCTGAACCCCACAATACCACCCGGCCGCCTAAAGGAAGCAGTAACACGATATAAAAAACTCATGGATTGAGGTGCGGGCAATTTTATATACTAAACCAACAATTGTGCCGCTTAGCAACCATCACAATCGGGAGGCATTTGATTGTGGCGTCGTGTCTCTGGGGCGCTATATCAGGGAACAGGCGTTGCAGGACGCCAAAGGGAAGATTGCGGCAACGTTCGTCCTTTCCGTTGACACGCCCGCGGCAATAGCCGGGTACTACGCGCTTTCTTCAACCGGTGTCAATGCAGGGGAGTTACCGAAAGATATTGCTAAGAAGCTGCCACACTATCCGCTGATTCCTGCAACACTGATTGGCAGGCTGGCGGTTGACCATCGTTATCAGGGCAACGGTTATGGCGAATTATTACTATTGGACGCGCTCCAACGCTCACTAATCGCTACGGAGCAGATTGGCTCGATGGCGGTGATTGTAGATGTCCGGGATGATAAGGCAAAGGCTTTTTATGAGCATTTCCAGTTTATACCGCTGGTTGGTTGTTTGAACCGGCTATTTCTGCCGATGGCAGCCATTAAGGAGGAGTTGAAGGGTGTTTAGGCAGCGCAGCGTAGTGTAAGTGTGTGTTGAGAGAGAGCTATGCAAAGTCGTTGAAGACGTTATAAATAATTTCAATTCAGGAGGACGCAGCCTTCCTGAGCCTCGTATTCGCCCCATGCGGGAAGCCGTCTGATACGTGGTACATCTATTCTGCCGGACAGGCGTGGCGGCGCCGGTTATTTAGAACACCGTTTTGAATTTTTTAAAAAATCCCAAGGATTTTAAGAATCTTTTACTTGCTCTTTTTCGGCCAGGGCGTGGGTGGGTTGATGTGCCGTTGTTTTTGGGATTTGTCTTTTTCCGATTCCTCAATGCGCCTTAACGGGTCGGGCTCTTTTTTCCTGACGGGAATATCTCTTTCCGGCTTTGGTGTGGTCTTGTCCTGATCGCTCATTGTATAACCTCCGGGATATAAAATGACTCAGGCGGCAATTCCTGGTTGACCTTTTCAAAAGCTCTGGTAACAAATCTCTCGGCTACGGTGCTGACGTTGACTTTGTTTATTATGTCAGTTTTCTTCTTTAAGAGGGCTTTAAATTCTTTTTTCATTTCTTCGTCATACTTACCCGATTGCTTTATAGAGATGGTTAGATTGTGAAAGTCGTTGTCCAATGCCCTGTAGTCGGCGAGGACTTCTTTTGTTACGATAATAGCGTCCTGATATTTAAGAATCGGCTTAACGACAGAAATCACGGCGGCAGCCGCCCCAAGGGCCTTTCAGTAATACGCGCCTACGGTGCTGTCAAATATCCACAGACCGGCAACGGTGGACGATGTACTGACTGCGATGATTATCTCCATCCACTTATTTTTCTTCTCCAACCACTTCAACTGCATCTCGTTTCCCAGGACATTCAACCGCGCAGTACGATATTCGTCATACACATCCCAAACCGGATTATTTTCCCTATCATTTTCATTATCGCCGCCGTTCATTTATTACTCACCCCTTTAAAGTGTTTGTTCGTTTAGAGCTGTATGTCGCTTAAGATTTAGATAGCTGCTTTCTAATAATTCCAAGCCCAAGTTTTGCATTTTTTGTGTCTGGATGCTCTTCACCATAGGCAGCAGTATAAAAAGCATACGCTTTTTCTACATAACCGATTGCCTTTTGGGGCTGACCGAGGCTATACCATGCATGCCCTATGTTGTTATAATCAGCAGCAACTTTATGATGTTTATCACCATACAGATCCAAATCAATGGCAAGAGATTTATCAAAGTATTCTTTCGCTTTTACTGGTTCATCGAGATCTTGCCATGAAGCTCCTATATTGTTATACCTTACTGCAACATTAGAATGTTTATCACCGTATAAATCCAAATCAATGGCAAGGGCCTTTTCAAAGTATTCTAATGCCTTTGCGGGTTCTCCTAAAGTTTTAAAAGACATTCCATAGTCATTTAGTAATATAGAAACAGATCTATCTTTTTCGTCTATCGCTTCTTTTATAATATCATCGGTTATTCTATCCGCAACCGTCTGCTGTAAAAGTAAACTATCGCGGTATAACAATAGTTCAGTCATATAGTTACCAAGCCACACGCCATACTTGCAGGCGTCTCTTATGTTGCCGCACCTGAGGGCATGGTGGACTGCTTCTTGCAGGTGGTTGTATTCGAGTGGTTTTTTGTTGTTTATAAAATCATCAAGAATATCTACGAACCATTTATATGCGATTTTGTGGATTCGTTTTTTCTCGTCAGAGTCGAGTTCATCCCACTGTCTTTGTCTTATTACCGGAGTTACCCAATAATGTTTGACTGCCCCTATCGTCTCTTGCTCGTGGAGCGTGAGGTTGACACCGGTTTTTAGAAATTTTGTATCGCCTAATGGGTTAAACGCCCCCTCCGTTACCGGTATCCTGAATACCGATGAGCGCCGGAGGAATTCCTTGAAATCTACGCCAACCGTCTCTGCTATTACGTTGGCTAAATGCTCCTGGATGAAATCTTCTTCCTTATCCTTTATCGCCGCTTCTAATTTATCAAGGTCGTACTTGCTCTCTTCCGCGGCAATCTTCTCAAACCACTCAAGGAGGCGTGGATTGCCATTGCCATATTTTATATACAGGTCTTTGTGTTTGCTTTCGGATATAAATTTCAACTCAGCAATCTTCTTGTTCAAATCGGCGTCTCTAAAGGCCATCAGGGGGATTGCCTCAAGTTTTATTGAGGGCAGGTCTTCATTACCATCAACTAACTTAAACGGGTAGCGGCTCGTTATCAATAGATTCGTGCTATGCCCCGCCCAGTCCAATGCCACAAGAAACGGCCTTACCGCCTCAAAAGGCTCTGGCATTAAAACATATTCGTCACCGACTCGTTTCAGGTTCTGCTCGAAATCATCGAAATAAATCAGAACCGGCATATCATTAAACTCACACCTAAACAAACCTTTTATTTTAGCTTCATAGGTTTTATTCGATGTTAAAAGTTTCGTTGCCGATTCAATGGCATACTTGTCGAAAAGTTTATATAATCCATTAATAATATCAACCTGTTTAATTACCCCATGTACAACAAAGAGTTTCTTATCGTCTTTGAACCGTTCTATCAATTTCCCCGCAAGGCAGCTTTTTCCGTTTCCGCCCGTGCCGTGGATTATTGCACCGTATTTACCGTTTATTCCTTTAATTGCCCTGATGCCATGTTGAAGTTCCCTCCTCCTGCCGATAAACCCTTCCTTTATAACCCTGACATGTGTCCCTTCCAGATATTCATATGTACTTGATCGAGTTGTGTGATTTCTTACCGGCTGTCCTGCCTTTATAAAGGCCTTAAGCGGTTCTCCGTTTGTAAATACCCTTAACAACGGCCATGTGTAATAAACTTCATCAATCATTTTCCTTGTCTTTTGAACGGCCTTCGATATCCCATTGCCGATAGAAAGTAAAAAATATAACTCGGCGGCAAATGATGTAGCGCCCATGTCCGATACCGGCAATCCCCAACCAAGAACGACGGGAATTCCCTCCTTGGCCATTTGATAGGCAAACGAGCCGCTTGCACCCGTTTCACCTCCTCTACCGGTATAACATCCTGACAAGAACAACATCCTCGGAGGGTTTTCTCTAATATTATGCCACAACACATCTGGAGTTATTCTTTCTAAAAGGCCAGTCTCATACTCCATATAAAATATAGGTCCATTATTTTCATCATAATCAGCATATCCGACAATGTGCAGGATATCGCACCCACCATTATCAATTAAGGTATCTTTAAGACCAGCAACGCTTCCCGAATCCTCAAATCTTATATCCAGCGCGTATTTCTCCGTTGATTTAATAATGAGTTCCTCTTCCCTTTCAAAACTCAAGACCGATTGTGTCTGCAAATCCGTAGGTGAACACACCATGAAAACCATTTTTAATGGTCGATTCTCAGGGACTACTTCAGTATCCCATCCATCTTCACTCACCAGGCGAATTAACTGCAGCCTCTCATCAAGAAGCAGAAACCGCGCATCGTCGCGCATTAGCTCAAACGGCAGGTGGGTCAAATCCGGGGCAGCATCAAGATAAATATATAAATTCTCACGCCTGCTTACTGTGTCGTTTATGATCTTATTGAGTTTTCCGCCGCTTCCATTTATGAAATCGTATAACTTTTCGCCAATTGCGATTCCTTCATCTCTATCGCTTTTCCAAAGTTCCAGCTTCGCCCGTTCAATAACCACTTGGAGCGCTGCCTCGTCGATGTCATGGGACTTCACGCCTTCGTATAAGACATCGCGCCTCGTCGCGCCTTCAGCCTTATCGGCTATTTTAATCTTTATTCGCCTTTCGGTATCCGGCATTATCCACCTCTCGTATCGTTGACACCTATAAAGTTAAATCGTAACATAACATTAACATAATCATCAAGTACAGTTGTACAACATTCCGATAATTAAGCATATTAAAAACAATAAACAAGAAATAGAGTTACGTAGTCGTAACGTTGCCTATGATTTATACGCTGAAGAATCGTTTAAAATATGATAGTTATGTTATATGGGAAGGGGATTCGGGATATGTCGTTTTCGAAAACACAGCCGCAGGCCAACTCCTTGCGTATGGGATTTCTCATGACAGTAACGCAAGGGCGCCCTCAACTGCCGGGTTTACTCCACGGGCATGGTATTGTAGCGGCTCATTGCTAATACGAGAGGCCAGCAGGACAGGGCTGTATTTTAAACTATTATCGAAAGCCATTAAGGCATCGGCCTGTGGCGCGAACCAGCTTAATTGTTTATGGGACCTGTGATACCGTTCAATTGCTTTTTCAGCCTTGACATTATGCCCGCCCATTGCCACACGTTCACTGACTCTCTGCGGTGATATTTCGGGCGGATAAAGAGAAATGTATATCAGGCCAAACTTGAAACCATTTTCTTTCGCAACAAGAACATCGTCGCGATACTTTGGGGATGACAGGACCGTCTCAACAACAAAACTGACACGGTATCTGATGCAGTCCTCTACTTCCTTGTCAATCTCAATTGCAGCTTTTAGGTTGAGGTCGTCTTGTAATGCCGCCGGAAATTTCCTGCGCAATTCAACTGTACGTTCATCTGCATTAAGTTTTTTAAGATTCCTGTAACCGAGACCGGAGAGAAAATCTCCGGCAAAGCTGGATTTCCCAGCCCCGTTTGGTCCGGCAATAATCCACATCCATCTTGACAAGGCGGGATTGTATTTTTTATACCTCTGCACGAGATAGGTTATTGCGGTGTGTTTGGTTTTCTCTTCGGTGGAGGAGGTGTATAGACTGCAAGTTTGCCATTTATGGCGTAGTGCGTTGGTATCCCGAGAGCTTCATGTTTGGCAGCTTCTCTCTTTGCCGCCTTAGCAAACGATTTTTTCGCAAGCTCTATCAACGCCTCAGCATCATCAAAAATGCTGCCGCCATTATCGGCTGGCGTGCGTTTCACCGCGCGCTTTTTGCTTGGTTTCGTAATCGGCATATGGTTTATTATAGCTCGTTTTGCAGCTTTTTGCAACATTTTTTTTATGTCATAAATATAACTTCTTCATATGTGGTAGTGCCGTCGAGCATCTTACGAATCGCCTGTTGGCGCAGCGTTACCATCCCGTCTGCCTCTGCCGCCTTGTATAAGTCATTGAGGTCGACATTGTCCGTCAGCACCCGGCGTACCCTCTCCGTGTACTCCATGATCTCAAATATGGCCGTCCGTCCGCGATAGCCCGTTCCGCGGCACTCTATACAGCCCTCGCCGTAACTTACCGTATGCGCGGCTGTTTTATCCAGCTTCAGGTAGCCGGTCTCGTCTTCGGTCAACACGCGCTGCCGCTTACAGTGCACACATATCTTTCTGACGAGCCTTTGGGCAATTATGCCTATGAGTGTCGAGGAGATGAGAAATGACGGGATGTCGAGATCTAAAAGGCGCGTGATAGACGATGGGGAGTCGTTCGTATGCAGAGTAGAAAGGACGAGGTGCCCGGTCAGGGCGGATTGAATGGCGTTGTCTGCCGTCTCTTTGTCCCTTATCTCGCCGACCATGATGATGTCCGGGTCCTGGCGCAAGATTGTGCGGAGCATATTGGCAAACGTAATCCCGATTGAGGGCTGCACCCCTACCTGGTTAAAGTCCTCAAAGACCATCTCAATTGGCTCCTCAAGCGTTACAATGTTTACCTCAGATGTGGACAATACCCGCAGCGACGAGTACAGCGTGGTGGTCTTGCCGCTTCCCGTTGGACCGGTTACTAAGATTATGCCGTTTGGCCTTCTGATAAACGCGTCATAGAGCTTGTACTCACGGGGATAAAACCCCAGCTTTTCTATGTCTTGTAAGAGCATCTCGGGGTCGAATATCCTTATGACGACCTTCTCGCCAAAGGCAGTAGGCAGCGTCGAGACACGCAGCTCAAGCTCCTTGTCCTTGTGGTTGGTCTTTATTCTGCCGTCTTGCGGGCGGCGTTTCTCGGTTATATCCATTCGGGAGAGCATCTTTATTCTTGAAGTAATCGGTGCATGGACTGCCTTCGGCGTCGAGTGTACGGTATGGAGAATGCCGTCAATACGCAGCCTTACGATGGATTTTTCGCGCTTCGGTTCGATGTGTATATCGCTTGCCCTCTGGTCAAAGGCATACTGAAAGAGATACGTTACCGCCCTGATTATGTGTGAGTCTGTGGCGTCGATTTCCCCTTGTCCTTTGAGTTTGACGAATTGTTCAAGGTTTCCCAGTTCCACGCTGGGCTGCATCTCGGCCTGTGCCGCCGCTATTGAGGAGTGAAAGCCGAAAAACTCCCTGACAATCTTCAACACATCGGTCTTGGAGCTTAACACGAGGTTGGTCTTTATGTTCTTTGTATGTTTGAGGCTCTCAACGGCCTCCATGTCATAGGGATCAATTACGGCAAGCGTGATTACCCCTCCGGCGCTATCAACCGGTACTATCATGTGCCTTAACGCAAACGGACGCGGGATATGTCCCGTAACCACATTAAGCTCAAGTTTAATGGGGTCAAGTTTCATATACGGCATGCCGACCGCTGAGGCGATTGTCTCGGTTATGGTGTCCTCGTTGAGGGGTTTGCCTCCAGTGCCTGGGACTTCTAGTTCTAATGCGGCAATTGCCTCAGCCGGGGTAACAACCTCGACGCCTGCGCGCTTGTCGCCAGAGGCCTCGTAGAGCTTTCTGAGTCTAACTATTTGTTCTTCACCTCTGGCTGCGATGTCCGAATAACGCTCTTTGCTTATCAGGCCCTTTTTAAGTAAAATAGCGGCAACATTCTCAATTGTCAGGCGTTTTCTGGAGGGTTTTTCAGTCGGCTTGGTGGTCAACTTCGCACCGCCAGGGTGTTGATTTTATGGGCCAGGCATCCCGCCCCAAAACCGTTGTCTATGTTCATGGCCGCAATGCCGGGCACGCATGAGTTCAACATAGCAAACAGCGGCGTAAGGCCGCCTAAACTCGTGCCGTATCCCACGGAGGTCGGCACGGCTATGACTGGTTTGTCTATAAGCGCACCCACTACGGAGGGCAGCGCGCCTTCCATCCCGGCGACGACTATTACCACGTTTGCCCCCTCGAAAACTCCCATGTTGCTTAAAAGCCTGTGAAGGCCGGCAACCCCTACGTCATAGAGGCTCTCTACGTTGCTTCCCAGAAATGAGGCCGTTAGCGAGGCCTCCTCGGCAACCGGAATATCCGCAGTTCCGGCGCTGACCGTTACGATGCGGCCCTGCTTTACTCGTTCTTGTCCAGCCTCAATTATCCTCGACTTTGGGTAGTAGCGTGCGCCCTCGATGCCGAGCATGTCGTATATTTCCTGCGAGGCCCTGGTTAGCAGCACCCGCCCGCTCATTTTATAAATCCTCCCGGCTATTTCAACGGCGTCCGCAGTGGTCTTTCCCTCGCCGAAGATGACCTCCGCGATGCCGCCACGGAGTTGCCTGTGGTGGTCTATTTTTGCGAACTCAAGGTCTTCGTATGGCAGGTGTTTAAGTTTATTCAGGGCCTCATCCACATCAATCTGGCCGTTTTTCAGAGAGACGAGAAGGTTTAAAATGGCGTCTTTATCCATTTCTGAATTCCCCTTTCAGCCCCCTTGACATGAGTTCCCGGACGGCCGCGGCAGGGCTTTTAGATTCATGGATTACACGATAGACCTGTTCAACGATGGGCATCTCCACACCAGAGCGTTGAGCCAGCTCGAAGGCAGACGCTGAGGTCTCGACCCCTTCGGCTACCGCCTTCATGTCTGAGAGGATTTCTGCGGGCGTCTCTCCCTTGCCGAGGCGCAGCCCCACCGTATAGTTTCGGGATAGATTTCCCGTGCATGTCAGGACAAGGTCCCCAAGGCCGCTAAGGCCCGAAAAGGTGTTTTCACGCGCACCAAGCCTTACGCCCAGCCTGATTATCTCCGAAAGCCCCCGCGTAATCAACGCCGCCCTTGCATTAAGGCCCAGTCCGAGGCCGTCGCATATGCCGGCGGCTATGGCGATGACGTTTTTTAGTGCCCCGCCAAGCTCCACGCCAACTATGTCCTCATGCGTATAGACCCGGAAGTACTCCGTATAGAACATCTCCTGAAGCATTTGGCCGTGTGTGGAGTGGCTTGCAATGCCCAGGGTTACGGCAGTGGGCTTTTTAGCTGCCACCTCGGCGGCAAAACTTGGCCCGGAGAGGACCGCGACCTCATTTCTGACGTATTCTTTAATAATGGTTGATGCCGTATTCAGCGTACCGCGCTCGATTCCCTTTGCGGCCGAAACGACAACCGCCCCCGGGGCAATTGCCGTGGATGCGGCAGTTAAAATCCCACGTGTAAATTGCGTGGGCACGGCAAGGATGATATACTCTGAGGCCCCGGCCGCTTCTGTCAGATTGTCCGTAGGGATTAGATGCCCTGAGAGTTTAAGGCCAGGCATAAATGCCGTGTTTTCCCTGAATTGCCTGATGGCCGCAACAGTGCCTTTCTCATATGCCCACAGACGAACCTCATATTCTTTTAATGCCAGGAGGTTTGCCAGTACGGTTCCCCAACTGCCGGCCCCTATTACGCTTATGGAATTCACTCTGCCTGTATAATATAATTATTTCGCATAAAATTAAAACCGCCCGTTGAACTATTTCGCTTTTACGCCGCAATTTGGCCCAATAGCTTGACAAACGGGCGCTTCATTGATTAGTATAGCCTTCAAATATCTGCCGATCGTTTGCGATTGGAATAATACAATGGAGGGGTTTTTATATGGCGGTAAGTTACAAGGATTTGGGGCTGGTTAACACAAAAGAGGGATTTCAGAAGGCGGTTAAAGGCGGATATGCCATACCGGCTTATAATTTTAACAACATGGAGCAGTTGCAGGCAATCGTAATTGGTTGTGCCGAGAGTAAATCGCCGGTAATACTCCAGGTATCAAGCGGCGCCAGGAAATACGCAAATAA
>PEAC01000083.1:11297-17258 GCA_002753305.1 Nitrospirae bacterium MYbin6 | reverse complement strand
CACCTGGAGGCAAAGTATGTCACAAATTGAAATGTCACTACGGGGTGAATTTACAGAGGAGATGAACTCAGTAGCGGTAGCAGAGCAACTGGACATTAATCTCATAATGCGCCGCGTGGCATCGGGCAAAATAGTAATCCCGTCAAACGTAAACAGAAAGGCCAGGGCCGTCGGCATCGGCAAGGGACTGAAGACCAAGGTCAACGCCTCAATCGGGACGTCAACCGACATTATCGACATAGAAATGGAGATAGAAAAGGCCAGAATGGCCGAAAAATACGGCGCTGATACCTTGATGGACCTTAGCGTGGGCGGAGACGTTACGCAAATCAGAAGGGCCGTAATGGATGCCATAACACTGCCCCTGGGGACGGTTCCACTATATGAGGCATTTGCCGTTGCCGCGGAGAAATATGGCTCAATTACGAAAATGCCAGAGGGGCTGCTCTGGGACACCATTGAGCGGCAATGTGAAGAAGGTGTGGCGTTTATGGCCGTACACTGCGGCATAAACAGGCTTACCCTTGAGGTCTTAAAGAAACAACACTACCGCTACGGCGGGCTTGTCTCAAAGGGCGGGGCCTGCATGGTGGCCTGGATGCAGTACAACAATGCGGAGAATCCCCTGTATGCGAATTTTGACAAGGTTGCCGGTATCCTGAGGCGCTACGGCGTTGTGTTGAGCCTCGGCAATGGGTTTCGGGCCGGTGCGATTCACGACGCAACTGACAGGGTCCAGATTCAGGAGTTGATAGTAAACTGTGAATTCGCAGAGGCAGGCAGGGCAATGGGCTGCCAGACAATGGTCGAGGGGCCGGGACATATCCCCATTAACGAGATAGAGGCAAACATCATACTGGCAAAGAAGATGTCCGGTGAGGCCCCGTTTTATATGCTTGGGCCAATCACCACGGACATAGCCCCGGGTTATGACCACATAACCTCGGCCATAGGGGCTGCGCTTGCGGCATCGCACGGGGTGGACTTCTTATGTTACGTAACCCCGGCCGAGCACCTTGGGCTGCCCTTTACAGAGGATGTCAGAGAGGGTGTTGTGGCGGCAAAAATAGCGGCCCACATCGGCGACATGGTAAAGCTCTCAGACACCAATAGAGACAAGGCAATCAGCAAGGCTCGAAGGGACATGGACTGGATGAACCAGTTTAAACTGGCAATAGACCCGGAGCGGGCCATAGAAATACGAAATAAAAGAAATAGCTCTTCTGATGAACGCACCTGCACGATGTGCGGAAAGTTCTGTGCTAATGATATGCTGCAAGGTATATTCGAGGCACACTCAAAGGGGACGGACAAACAATAACAGATATTAACACAGCGTGGAGCCCGGCATGTTTCGGCTTGTCAGGTGGCGGGGACATTGGACATCCCCTTTTTAGAGAAAAATGGGTTGACACCATTTATCTAACAGACCCCGATTGCTTCTATTACTTCGGCAATTGTCCTGGCCATTCTAAGGTATTCCTTTATGGCCACAATGGTTTACAAAATGTAAGGCTTTAACCATGTATATGTAAACATTCTGTAAAGTTATGCTTAACACTTAGCCGTACGCGCGACATTGGACGTCCTGTTTATGCTGGTTCTTATGTGAAGGGTTATTGGCATAGTTTTTGACAGTATAATAGCGAAAGAGAAGATATAATAATGATCATTAATCCCAATAAGCTATATGGTAAGAGACGGAATGAATAAGCGAATAATAGTTATCGACGACGAAGAGGCCATTTTAAATGACTACCGGATGATATTATCTCCGGCAAAGGACCCATTGACCCTTCTTCTGGAGGAGGAACTGGCTATTAGCGGCCCTATGCCGATGAAAACCACTGCAGGGACATCTGGTGAGGTCTATGAGCCATACCTGACTACAAGCGGTGAGGACGGGTTTACGAAGATAAATGAATCCATGCAGAAGGGAACACCTTATGCCGTTGCCTTTATCGACATGAAGATGCCCCTGGGCTGGGATGGCCTCCACACCTCAAAGATGATTCGCAACGTAGATAAACACATAGAGATTGTCATCGTGACGGCATATTCCGAGACCAGGCGCGGAAAAATCGTCGATGCCGTCGGGATGCCAGAAAGGCTCCTCTATATCAAAAAGCCATTCGACTCCGAAGAGATAAAGCAGTTGGCCCTGAATCTGACAAGAAAGTGGGATATAGAGACGAAGCTTGAGAGGCACATGCTGGTATTTCATGGAGGTGCTCCTTGAGTCTGTGCGCAGACTTAAGACCATGAACACTACCACGCTGCGCTCACTGCTGTTGGCCATATTGAAAGAGATGATGTACTTCTCTGATATAAAAGACGGCACTGTCATGCGCAAGGTTGACGGCAGAATGCAGATTGATTTATCGTTATGTGAGACTGGCTCTGACAGAGTTGAATCTGCTGTCAGGGAACTCTCTAAAGGTCTTATCTGCCCCGATGACATGTGTTACGTTAGTGGTTGCCTTGTGATACCGCTTAGGGAATCAATGGGCAACTGTGTCCTTATCGTACTGGCCCCGACAAAGAAGTTGCCGATTCAGAAGCTGCAATTGTTCAAGCTGCTTGCCGATACGTCAGCCGATGTGCTGAAGAACTTTATTCTTATGGAGGAGCGCCGTATAAAAGAAAGGCTTGCCGACAGAATGAAAATAGAAGAGCTGGAGACCCTGGTTAGAGAACGGACAGAAGAGTTGAGGCAGAAGGATGTACAGCTAATAGAGATGGACAGGGTGGCAAGCGTCCATACGCTTGCCTCTGGTATAGCGCACGAGATAAACAACCCCCTTAGTTTTATCAGCAGCTCCATCTACTCGTTAAAGACAAGCATGGCAAAGATGCTTGATGGTATAAGATTCTGGGAGCAGCACAACTTCACTCCGTCTATGGTTCAGAAATACCGTGACTATCTCAACCAAATGAACATCGGGCAAATGTCAGAGGCCCTGAATAAAAAGTTTGACCGCCTTCAACACGGTACCGAGAGAATCCTGTCCATAGTGAATAACCTGAAGAAATACTCAAGGGTAGATATGCCCTTTGTCGAGGACGTCAATATCAACCAGACTATAGAAGATAGCATCAAACTCCTGGGCACACAGGAACACCCGGAAATCATGTTCATTAAGAAATATGAAGACTTGCCCCTTATAGAGTGCTGCCCCCAGGACATTAATCAAAGCGTCTACAATGTATTGAAAAACGCGGTAGACGCGATTGAAAATAGCGGCCAGATAACTATCTGCACATTGTATGACAGAACCTACGATATGATTGCTATAAACATATCCGACAACGGCCCCGGCATGTCGGCAGAGACGCTCAAGCGGGCATTCAATCCGTTCTTTACAACGAAACCAATCGGTAAGGGTACCGGTTTGGGCCTGTCCATCGCAGAGGTAGTTATTAAGCGGCACGGGGGCAATATTACAATCAAGAGCGAATCAGGGCAGGGTACCGTCGTCACAATAACTCTCCCCACACACATGAAAATCGAGCAGAAATGAACACCGCCGGAGGTATTATCTGAAGCACGATAAGTTGATATTGCTTGGGCAGATGGCCGGTGAAAAGGCGCATGAGATCTTAAACCTGTTAAACTCTATTCCTATCCGGCTTGAGCTGAACCGGCAGAAGTCTCAGGAAACCATCGATGTGTTGGATAAAATAGGAGGTATCCTATATGTGTTGAGGCAGGAGTTAAGAGATGAAGGCTGTCAGTTAAACCCTGCCCATGAAAAGAAACTGGCCCTTATGGGCAGCATCGCCGAGGTGTTAAAAAAAGACCAGGAAAGCAGGCTTGGCGACCTCGACTTCATTATTAAGCAGATACATAGGGTGGTAAACATAGCGGACGGCATCAGGTATATGTCGAAAATAGAAAAGGCCATTGAGTACATCAATATTAGGCGGCTGATTGCCGAGATCATTAACGACTCGTCCGATGCCTTAGTTAGGCATGGAATTGAGGTTACACTTGAGTGTCCCGATGATGTGTCTATTGAGGCTGATCTGATGGAGCTATATTCGTTGTTTTCAAACCTGCTGAAAAATGCCATGGAGGCATTCGATGGAAACAAAGAAGGCAGCAAAAAGGCTATTTTCGTCAAAATAGCCAATACCGGAGACGGTTGCATTGAAATAAGGTTTAAGGACACCGGCAAGGGCATAGACTCAAGGGACTGGGAGTCCGTATTCAATCTGGGTTTTACAAGTAAAGGGAGAGATGGAACCGGCATCGGGCTAAGTGTGGCCAAGGCCCTTGTGCGCCAGTACGGCGGAGATATATCGATAGTTGCAAGCGAACCGGGAAGGGGTACAGAATTCAGGCTGCTTCTATGTCCTATGTCTGAAGAAATAAGATAGTCAAGGTTGTTTGCCATGAACTCTATGAGATATTTCAACTCTGTGCCTCTGACCATAAAGCTGCTCATTGTAACCCTTATTGTCGGGGCGTCCATAGGGGGGGTAAGCGACTACTTTATGTCGGATAGCATTCGGCATATAGTAAACAAGCACCTGGACGAAACGCTAGCCCATCAGGCAAAGGAGGACTATATTGCCTTTGAAAGATACATGTCTGCTTATAGCCAGCTGGCTAAATTATTTGTCGGCAGCGGTAGTTTTGGCCGGTACCTGAAAACCCTTGAGGGAGAAAAAGGGTTCTCCCCGGATGTAATAAAATTTTACGAAGACCCACCTGAGTGGTTCCTTGATAACTCGTTACTGCGAATGTTTTCTTACGTGCAGTATGCCCTTGTTTTTGACTCAGGTTATGGTGTTAAGGAGGTCTATCATGCGTCGGGAGGCCCCCCCCTGAGCAATTGCTTAAGCCGCAGCCGTTGACGATAGATACGAGCATAAATCAGACGATAATTAAGTCCATAGAGGATATACCTTACGCAATTGCCTCCGTAAGATTTGAAAACATGGATGCCAGGGTAATGGGAATCCTTACGCTGGCCACACAGCTTAATTCTGACTTGCTGATGTCCATAAATTTTAACCATGAGGATAGTATTGTGGCGTTGGCATCTGCCGTCCGGCAAAAGGAGCTGCGTATTATTGCAAGCAACAACATAGAACTCGTCCCTGAGGGCATGGCATATAAGGATTTAACAGAAGATTTCGTTGTAGTCGGAAAGAAGTTTTTTGATAACAATGCCGTTGACCAGGTTGGATTGGTCTCGTTGATATCTAAGAAGAGCTATCGGCAGATGAGCAGCGAGATTTTGACGAAGGAGCGTTATTACAGGGAGGTTACTGCCGGTTCGATAATAGTGTCCTTCATGTTGCTTATGCTATGGGTAACACGCCGTATAAGGAGATTGAGAAATCAGGTGGTGGAGTTTTCAGAGCAGGCCCTTGGAAAGGCAGTAGAGAGGATTAGCGGTGGAGATGGAATCTACATCCTGGAGCAATACTTTAAGGGCCTTTCTGGAAACGTCATAGAACGTACAACACAGCTTCAGGCTGCCAACCAGGGGTTGGCCACCGCTGTGAAAAAGGTCAAAAAGACGCAGGAAGAACTCCTGAAGACGGAGAGATATGCGGCCTTAGGGCATATATCAGGCATTATGGCGCATGAGATGTTAAATCCGATAAACTCCCTGTCCCTTCGCACAGAAAAGGGTATTGAGCGTATTGGGCAGACATCCGAACTGCTGAAAAAACTGCTCATTGAGGTCGAGGGCCTTAACATGTTTTTCCTCGACACCAAAAGAACTACGGCTGACAATACAGACATGTACACGCGAAACATTGCCGTCATCAACAGAATAACGAATATACTTATGATGGAGCATGAGGAAAGATACGGTGATTTACACTTTATGCACGATACTGTGAACAATATAGTCAGGACAATGGCGGAACTTCAGCATATCTCAAATATGGAAAAACACATCGAGCCGGTAAACACCAAGGCGGCCATCAAGCCCCCTCCTT
>PEAC01000083.1:0-11287 GCA_002753305.1 Nitrospirae bacterium MYbin6 | reverse complement strand
CCGGTAAACACACAGGCCCTGATTAAGGAGATAATCGCAGACGTATCTGAAGATCTGAAGGAGCGGGGGATAGAAATAACTGCAACCCTTGCCGAGACTCCCGACATCATGGCAGACAGGACAGATATCTACACAATTATTGCCCATCTTATAAAAAATGCTGCCGAATCTATCGAGAAAAATGCGGCGCTAAACGCCAGAGAGATTCGAATCGAGACAGTGCTTAACGATAGCGCTATTTCAGTGCTGTCTAAGGACTCAGGCATGGTGCAAAAGCAGGCGGCCATTGCCGTGCTGGTCAAAGACACCGGTACGGGTATACCAACAGAGCAATGGGAGAGTATTTTCGAGCAGTACCTTAGCGGCGGCACTACAGCGCAAAGGCATCGTATGAGCCTGAGCATATTAAGGAAAATCATCAGATACTACTACGGCGACATAAGCGTAGTATCAAGCAGCCCGGACCTGGGTACGGAGTTTCAGGTGATAATTCCCTGCCGGCAGGTCCAGGCATAGAGCCGCGCAACACTGTGCCTTGACATAACCCATGAGATGTGATTATTATAAGTAGTGGAGAAGTATTTATATGATTTAATAGATATACTAATTGTCGTTTTTTTTCTTTTCATCTCGAAAAAAACGGCCGACTATCTAACGAAGTTCGACGATGACGAGGCAATAGAAAAGGTTGGCAACACGGCTGTTGCGTTGAGGCGTTTTGGCCTCTATTTTGGCATGAGCATGGCGCTTTGCGGCGTCCTGAGTACTGAGACTTCACTCAAAGACATACTGTCATTCTTTCTCAGCGGGGTACTTGTAATGGTACTGTTCTTTCTTTCCCACTACATAAATAAATATCTGTATCTCAGGGGAATAGACCACAACGAATGTATCCGGGGATGTAACAACGCCGTGGGTATTGTTGAATGCGGGATATATGCGGCCACGGGGTTGGTTCTTAATGGGGTGTTCTCGGGCGAAGGAGGGGGCTTGATGGCCGCCTTGGTGTTTTTCGCGCTCGCTCAGGTGGTTATGGCGCTGGTATTTTTAATCACTGATAAAATGTACCAAATCGGCATAAAAGATGAGATCAAGGGCGGAAACTTCAGCGCCGGCATCGTCCTTGCCGGTGTTACCGTATCCTATGCGGTGATTCTCAGGGCAAGTGTTACGGGGGATTTTATTGGTTGGGGCCGCGGGTTAATGGCCTTTTTTACGAGCGCTCTCATAGGCCTGGTCTTATTGGTAGTGATCCAGAAGGCATCAGATTATATTTTTCTTCCCGGGACAACCATATCCGAGCAGGTCAAAAACGGCAACACCGCCGCCGTGGCCGTAGTGGAGGCAATTTCACTGTCTATTGCCGTTGCCATAAGCCAGGTCATATAAGGTGGTATAAAGGTGGACAAAAGAGTTAAAACGGCCTCAGTTGGAGGGATATTTTTTCTGGCTAACGCCCTTTTAACGACATATGGCTGTTCGCCTGAGCTGAAAGACTGCCCTCCGCAGTTTGCAACCGCCGGTGCAGCCCATCAGAAATACGGCGTTGTTACTGATGTCCAGGAGGTTGAACCTGGACAATTTAAAATTATTGATGAGTATCCAAGCAAATGTACAGGGGTTATGGTAAAACACATAAACGGCTCAGTCGAGATAATCCCTCAGCAAAAGGCTGAGGCGATGGTGCGTGAGGCCCCTCAGAACGACTTCGGGCTTGGCCTTGGGACGGTACTTGCCTCCGGGATGTTAGGGTATATGCTTGGCAGGACAACGTATATCTCGTCGCATGTTTACGCAAACGATGGTGTTTACAGACAGGCCCTTGCCAGAAAGCCCATCATTGGAAAGAGGCTCGGACGCGATGAATCGGAATACTCAGGCAGGGGCCCCTCCTCAGTTGGCGGCAGATACGGTGGCAAGACATCCTACGGTACAACCAGCTCCGGCACAAAAAAGGGCGGGTTCTTTTCAAGTCTTTTCGGAGGCTCCTCAGGTTGAGCATCAGTGAAGGCCATTGAAATTGCCCCCGTCCCTGAAGGCATTTACGATGGGATCGGTTACTCATGGTACAAGACCCCGGGGGCCGCTCACTCTGTAGCCGATGAACTCGTCCTGATAACGGAAACCGAAGGCGGCAATTACTACAAAGCAGCTGAAGAGCTGTATGATATGTTTATCCACGCCGCGGATTACGTTATTGAAAACCGCCTGTATCCGCTCCTGGATATTGACGAATCCCTTGTTGCGATGATTGAACACACATGGGAGGATGAGCGGCATTTCCATCTCATGGGGCGCTTTGATTTTGCCGGCGGCCTTGACGGCATTCCTGTCAAGCTCATTGAATTCAATGCCGACACGCCGTCACTTATTTTTGAGACAGCGATTATTCAGTGGATGCTCCTAAAGCATAACAAATTGGACGAGACACGGCAGTTTAATTTGCTCTACGAGACGTTGAAGGAATCGTTTATCAGACTAAGGGGGCTTAATCCTGCTTTCTCTGACAATCGCCGCAACATTCCCCGCGCCTTGTTTTCATCGCTTGAGGGTTCATCCGAAGACGAAAACACCGCACGGCTGATAGAGGAGATTGCGTATGAGGCGGGCTATATTACAGATTTCGAGTTTGTCGATAAGGTATTTTTCTCAAACGGCGAGGGTGTATTCTTAAAAGATGAGGACCGGTACTACAGGTATGACTACTGGTTTAAGAGCCTGCCATACGAGTTCATAAGCCGCTACGAGCCGGAGTTAGCCGGAATCCTCACCGATGTGCTGAAAAATGAAAAGGCCGTTTTCATAAATCCCCCATACGCGCTCATGTTTCAGTCAAAGGGGCTGTTAAAGATCCTGTGGGATATGTACCGCGGCCACCCGCTCCTGCTTGAGACGGCATTTGAGCCATTAGCTGGCAGGGCACACGTAGAGAAAAAGACCCTCGGAAGGGAAGGGCAGAACATCACGGTAACAGACGCTGACGGGTGTGTGGGTTATAAAAGAGACGGTGAATATGGCGCGTATCGAAGTATCTATCAGGAGTATGCCCAGTTTCCCGTAGACAAAGAAGGCAGATCATACCAGGCAGGAGTATTTTTCTCCTACGAGCCATGCGGCCTGGGCTTCAGAAGGGAAAAGGGGATAATCCACAACCATTCCCAGTTTGTGGGGCATATAGTTGAAGGATGAGTGGTTAAATAGGGCAAGGGGGCCTTCAACTTAACGATTTTAAATTCTCTCTGACCGTTATAGTATTTGGATGGTCGGCGCCGTAGACTGCCGTGAAGATTTGTAGCGATTTATTGAAGTATTCAAGGCCTTTTTTACGGTCCCCCACCTCGCTCCATGCCGAGCCAAGGTTGTTTAAGTCGCGTCCCACGCTATGGTGGTTTTCTCCATGTACGTTTATGTCTATCTTCAGGGCTATGCCGTAGTAATCTATTGCCTTTTGCAGGTCGCCAAGGCTCCTCCACGCAAGCCCCAGGTTGTTATATCTGATGGCAACTGTGGCGTGATTCTCTCCGAAGACGCTTACGTCTATCTTTATCGCCTTCATGTAGAACTCTATCCCTCTGTTTAAAAAACCCATAGAACACCACACCATCCCTATGTTGTTGTAGTCCACCGCTATGTCCGGATGGTGCTCTCCTAGTATATCCATGTCTATATCCAGCGCCTTCTTATAGTAATCCAGCGCCCTCTCATAGTTTTTTAGCACGCTCCACGCAGTACCAAGATTCGTATAGTCCCTGGCCGTGTTTACGTGGCTATGCCCATAGATATCCATGTCTATATCCAGTGCCTTCGTATAACACTCTATGGCCTTGTCGACTTGCCCCGACGAGCGCCACGCCAGCCCCATATTACTGTATATTGTGGCCACGTCGGCGTTGTCCTCGCCGGAGTGTCTGCGGGCTATTGCAATGGCCTTGCCATAATACTCTATCGCTTTTTGGGGGTTGCCAAGCACGCCCCACGCAAGCCCTATGTTGTTATAGAGCGTAGATACAGCCGGATGTGTACCGCCTAAGAGGATTTTATCTATCTCCAAGGCCTTCTCATAGTACTCTATTGCCTTTGACGCCTGTCCGTCAGACCTTAAGGCCATCCCTATGTTGTTGTATCGGGAGGCAGTACGCTGGTTGTTTTGACCGTAGAGCGCCAAGTCCACATTCAACGCCCTCTCGAAATAATCCGCTGCCTTGCCATAATTGCCTATCCGGTATAGCGCGAGGGCGATGTTGTTGAATCTGTCGGCTATGGACGGGTGCGACTCTCCGTATGTCTTAAGGTCTATCTCAAGTACCATAATAGCATACTCAATGGCCTTCCTCTTGTCCCCCAGGATGTCCCATGCCTTTTCGAGGCGGTCATAGGCGTAGGTTGTCTGCATGTTGTTTGGTGAGTAGTCGTTAAAGTTCATGACTATTTCGTCTATAATCTCGTGTATGTTTTCGTCGTCGATTGTCTCGGAGATTAACCCTGCCACCTCGGATGTCTCCTCGTGGTTTAAGCCTCTTGATATGCCAAAATTTGTCAGGAGTTCCCTGAGTTTATCATGGTTGATTGTCAAAATCCCCTCGTTTGTCTCAAGCCAGTGGTGTATCTCAAAGAGCAGTGTCTTAAATCCTTCGTAAACCAACACGGTCAATTTGCCCCTGAGAAGTTCGCTGCCGTGGGCGCCCGAGGCACACTTGTCTATGAATCGTGCAAGATTGTCTTGTCCTTCCATATGTAATAGTCCCCGTAATAAAAAAAAAGAGGCGTTAGTCTATTTTCTGGCCCATATAAGCGAAGACACGCAGGCGGCCGTCCCACTTGCGTTTTGATTGAAGCCAAAAAAGTTTAACTTATAGTTGTCGTTTATCATGTCATTCAGGGCAGTGTTGACGGCGTCTCTGCTTGCCGTTGAGGTGACGATTCTACTTTCTGATTCGTTTTCGATTAATATGGCATTGAATGGGGCTTTGCATGTCAGCGTCTTGCCGCCACTGCCGGCTATGACGACATAGACTGAGTCGGACTGTTGTTCGTCCTTTCCCCATTTATAGGACATTATGCGTCCTGCGGCATGGAGGGAGGTGTTCGATACGTCAAAGGCGAATGGATACATGCCTGGGGCCGGTACACTCCTCTGATTCGTAAAAGAAAAATACATGGGGAATGACCGCAAGCCCTCAGGGCCTTTAATTGACCTTACTGCCTTCCATCTGGCGCCCTCGGCCTCATAGAGCGTCGCTATCCAGTAGTTGTAGTCATAGGCTATGTGCATAAACTCCGCCCTGCCGTTTCCATCGAAGTTGAACAGCCTTTGAAAATAACTTGGTGAAATAAATGGTATCGGGGCACCCTGAGAGTCAAACATAACGGTTATAAGCTCATACTCCGGGGCTGGGGGCATGCCCAGTATCGGGATATATATTATCAAATCAGTTATCCCGTTTTTGTCAAGGTCTGCCGCTTCGGCCTTGTAGCCGTCGCTCCTTGTAAAGTTGGCGGTTTGAAATGTCCATTTCTTTCCGCCTTTGTCCAGGCCGGTAAAGATTATGTCGCCGTCTTCGTTATACGTAACGTCTGCGCCGGAGGGGCCTATTGGTATATTATTTCCAGCGGCGCCTGTTGCGTTTTCAGCAACCGGCAACTCTACTGGTTTGGCCTTAAAGACCCTGGACATCTCCGTCTTCTTAAACGGCAGGAACGTTAAATTGGCCGCCTCAGAGGCGATTGGCGCTAAAGCGATGTAGATTATGGCAAGAGCTGCCGCTGCGAGTGTTATTCTTTTTAAGTAATTCAGCATTTTAAAGTAATTTAACATAATCAATATTTCACTCCTATAATAGAGATTCCGGCAAGTTGGGCCTCTTTGATAACCGCGTCTTTTTGGACTATAAGTGTGTGTCCTGCCTCAATGGCCAGTACCCTGGCCTTTACGGCCTTCATTGCGGTTATCGTATCGAGTCCGACGGCAGGATAGTCAAAACGCTTGTCCTGTGCCGGTTTACTGGTTTTTATTACGATTGCGCCGGAGACTGCCAGCTCACCGCCTCTTAAGATGGCCATGTCCGTGCCTTCAATTGCCTCAACCGCCATGACAGCACGCCCCTTTACCACGATGGTCTGTCCGATGTCCAGCCGCCCTATCTCCTTTGCGAGGGGAAACCCAAAATCAATATCTTTTTGTTCGTCCTTTGACAGCCCTTTTTTCGTTAACAGCCCGACAGGGGTTAACATGCCCGATGTAAAGTCGGTTATGTTGAGCATGGTTATGCCCTCTGCGGCAAACTCCTCTACCAGGGCCTTGAGAATAGAGTCGTCGTTATTGTTTTTTAGTTTTAAAAGGAAGGCAACGGCCTTCATATCCGGCATCGTCTTATTCTTATAGAGCAGGGACTTGGGCACCTTGCCTGCCATAACGGCCTCCGTCAGGCCGGCCCCCTTCAGGGTCTTTATCAGCGTGCCGAGCTTGGCAACGTTTACTATGGTAAACTCATCGACATAGTCACGCAGCTCCTCGTTAACTACCGGCTCAAGCCCCACTGCGAACACCCTGTAACCCTGTTGGCGCGCCTCGCCGGCAACCGCCATTGGCAGGTAGCCCATGCCCGCTATCAATCCAAGGGTTTTGGGGCCTGGTTGTTTTTTCACGTCTTGCGGCATATACCCCTCTTGTTATTAGATATGAACTCGATGAGCATTTTAATCTCCGCGGTCATGTCGAGGTCGTGTTCAACTTGCTTTATGGCCTCTTTTAGGGTGTGTTTGTCGCGGAAGAGGATTTTATATGCCTTTTTGAGATTTTGAATCTGCTCGTCGGTAAAACCTTTTCGCTTAAGCCCGATACTGTTGAGGCCGTAGAGTTTTGCCCTGGCCCCTGAGGCAATTGTAAAGGGTGGGACGTCCTGCCCAATCCCGCTAAACCCGCCCACCATTGAGTAGGCACCAATTCTTGTGTACTGGTGTATCGCAACGATGCCCCCTATGACCGCATGGTCTTCGACGACGACATGCCCGGCAAGCGTGGCCGCGTTTGCCATTACTACGTGATTTCCTATCTTGCAATCGTGGGCAATATGTACATAGGCCATGATGAAACAGTTGTCTCCTATTTCGGTCAATCCGTCGCCGCCTACCGACGCCCTGTGGATTGTCGCATATTCTCTGATAATTGTGCCGCTGCCGATTTTGACCCCTGTTTTTCTTCCGTCATATTTCATGTCCTGGGGTGGGAATCCAATCCCGGCAAATGGGTGGATAACGCAGTCCCTGCCTATTTCCGTGTCTGCGTCGATTACTATGTTTGAGATTAAGCGTGTGCCGGCAGCAATTTTAACGCCATCGCCTACTATGCAAAATGGACCGATGGCTGCCTCTTCGTCGATTTCCGTATCTGAGCCGACGATGGCCGTGGGGTGTATCTGCATAGTTATTTATCCTCCACGCCGACGAGGTCTTTCACGTCTGTTACCATTGCCGTGAACTCGGCCTCCGCTACCGTGCTGTCATCCACTGTGGCCTTGCCTGAAAATTTCCATACCTTGCCGCGCTTTTGGGTGGTTTTTATGATAAGTTTAAGGCAGTCTCCAGGCAGCACGGGCTTTCTGAATTTGGCCTTTTCTATGCTCATAAAATACACGGTATTGCCTTCCACTCCGGATTTAAAGGCCAAAATCCCGGACACCTGTGCCAGCGCCTCGACTATTAACACACCAGGCATTACAGGATTCCCCGGAAAGTGGCCCTGAAAGAACGGTTCGTTAATCGTTACGTTTTTAATCCCTGTGATGCTCTCTCCCGGTACCAGATCGACTATCTTATCGACCATCAAAAAGGGGTATCTATGTGGCAGTGTCTTTAATATCTCCATGATATTTATCATGCTCGTATGTCCTCCGGCGTATGTTTGTAAGGTCCGTTATGATAAACGGGCCTTTATTGCTGTTTGAGTTTTGCGTCCTTATTTATGTCGGCCAGAATTTTCTCTAACCTGGCTATCCTTACGTTTAGCTCAGGCAGCTTTGTGAATATCAGAAACGACCTTTTAAAGTTTAAATGTGGGAGGGAGGGTGTGCCAAGGTACATGCCTGCCTTAAGATTATCCATTACACCGGACTGCGCGCCCACCTTTACGCCTGTCTCAATCTCCACATGGTCTGAAATGCCGGCTTGCCCGGCAAGTACGACATAGTCGCCTATAGTTGAACTCCCGGCAATGCCCACCTGGGCAATGATGATGGAGTTCCTGCCTATCTTTACGTTATGTGCTATTTGGACGAGGTTGTCTATTTTTGTTCCTGCCCCTATGACGGTTGCCCCTGTGGTTGCCCTGTCTATGGTTGTATTGGCACCGATTTCTACGTCGTCTTCCACTATGACTGTGCCTATTTGAGGGATTTTTACGTGGCGCCCCGCGTCCATTTCATAGCCGAAGCCGTCGGAACCTATCACTGCTCCGGGTTGGATTATAACACGGCTCCCTATTGTTATATCTTCACGTATAACGGCATTGGGATAAATTACGCACTCCTGTCCGATAACCGTATTTTCCCCTATATAAACGCCCGGATAGACGGCCGTCTTATCACCTATGGTTACCCCCGAACCGATATAAGCCCCCGGATATATGCTTACATCTTTGCCCAGCGTGGCGCCTTCTGAGATATGAGCGCCATCCATCACACCTGAGGCCTTGTATGGCTTGCCGTAAAACACCCTCAGAAGTTGTGAAAACGCCCGGGAGGGATTTGATACGACTACTTGCGGAATGTCTATGTCCGGGTTTTCGTGCCTGACAAGCACGGCGCTTGCCTGTGTGCTGGTTAGCTTACCGGTAAGTTTTTTGTCGGCGAGATACGTGATTTGGCCCTTTCTGGCGTCATTTATGCCGCATGCCCCACCAATCGTTATGTCGTGGCCGCTTGTTACGCGGCCTCCCAACATATCGGATATCTCTATGAGCTTCATACGGCGTGCTATTTTTTCTTCAGATCGTTCAGTTTCTTTATAATTTTATCTGTTATGTCGCTGCTTTCCAGGGCATACAGGGATGCGCCGCTGTCCAATATCGCCGTATATCCGTCATCTTTTCCTATCTGGCGTATTATATTCCTTATATCGGTAAAGACATCTTTGGTGAGGTCATTTTCCTTTTTTCTCACTTCGTCCTGGGCCTCGGCTGCCATTCTCTTGAGGTCTCTGACCATGGACTGCATCTCTTCCTGTTTCTTCTTTTTAGCGTCCTCGGAAAGGGCCGCGCTCTTCTTATCCAAATCGGCCTTCATGCTGTCGATTGCCTTTTCCTTTTCTTCGATTTTGGCCTGATGGGTCTTTATATATGCCTCTAACGATTCTTTTGCCTTTTTACCTGGCTCCGAGTCGTTTATCACCCTTTGGATATCGACAAACCCGATTTTTACATTCTGTTGCGCAGCCGCTACCGTGGTAGCAAGCATAAGCACAACTGCCATTACCAACAACACTGAGATCTTTTTCATTTTTCCTCCTAAGCATTTTTCAGTATCCAATTATGATACTCTATCTTATGATACCCTATTCCATCCGATTTTTAAAAGCCGCATATTAAAAGAAACTACCGAAGGAAAACTCCAGCCTTCCTAAAGGTGCCCCATCTTTTCTGCTGAGATTAAAACCATACTCAAGGCGTATCGGGCCAAACGGAGATATCCACCGGACTCCGGCCCCGGTTGTGTACTTAATATCCGACAGCGTTACACCGTTTCCCATGGAAGTCCCGATATCAATGAAATATACACCCTTTAATTTTATCTCGGGGAATATGGGGAATATGATTTCGTTATTTACCAATAACTCACTGGTTCCCCCTATGTACGTGCCGTCATTGTCGCGCGGCCCGGCCTCACCGTAGCCAATTCCCCTTAGTGTGGTTATACCGCCTACATAAAACCTTTCATATATCGGCAGTTGGTAGCCGCCATAACCGGAGGCGATGGCGTATCTTACCCTGGCAGAGTATGTTGTTGGACCAAGAAACGGGAAAAACCACAGGGAATCAAACCCGCTTTTTATGAAATGATTAGTACCCAGGGCGCCGGCAAACGTAAAGTAGGCACTGTTTCTTGAGCCTACCGTAGGGTCGATGTAGCTGTCTCTCGTGTCACGTGATATGCTAGTTGTAATGCTGCCCGTTGTTGACCTTCCTTCTTGTGATATTATCAGGCGTGACGCGGTGTTTTGTACGTCGTGGATATCCACGGCCTCAAGGCGGTAGGCAACCCCTACATCCCAATAGTCCCAGAATTTCTTGCTTACACCTATGACAAAACCGGTTGCCCTGCGGTTGTAGTCGATGTATCTTTTATCCAGCCTGTAAACGCTTCCCATCAACGTATATGGCTTATCCAGAAACCACGGCCTCTTATACGTTACTTCATACAGTGAGGACGACCCGCCAAGCTCTGCCGCGATTTTGGCGTAGTCTCCCGTGCCGAAAAGGTTTGTCTGTGTCAGCTGTATCATACCGATGAGCTTATCCACAGAGCTGTAGCCGCCGCCTATGCTTATAAAGCCCGTCATCTTTTCCTTCACCTTTACGTCGATGTCGACGACTTCGGAGTCGGGCTGCGGTTTTGGCGACACATCCACGTTATCGAAATAGTCAAGGTTTTTAATATTGTTGAAGCTGCGCTTTATCTTCTTGCTGTTGTATATATCTCCTTCGTTAATTGCCATCTCACGCCTTAGTACCTTGTCGCGTGTCTTTGTGTTGTCGGAAAATTCTATAGTGCCGATCTTATAAACCTTGCCCTCTTCGATCTTAAGGTCGACTTTTACGGTCAGAGTAGAGTCATTGGGAAACACGCCGGGGTTTATTGTGGCCGTTGCGTAGCCCCTTTCCGTGTAGTATTCGGTTATGGTGTTGATTGACTTGGTCAGGGCCGATTTACTGAAGACGCCTCCTGGCTTCATCTGGAGGAGTTTTGCCAATGTGGCCTCGTCAAATGCCGCATACCCTGAGAGGTTTATCGACTCCAGGTTGTACACCTGGCCCTCGCTTATGTCGAACTTTACGGTAATGCCCTTTTCGTTGACTATTACCTTTGGCTCGGCAACTTTGACGTTTATGTACCCGTAGTCCATATAAAGATTCTGGATATTAAGGACATCTTCCTCAAGGGCTTCCTTTTTTACAAACCCGGTGGCGTCAAAGAACGAGAACAACCACCACTTCGAGGTATTCAGCACTTTTTTTATCTTTTTGGTGGGGATATGGTCGTTTCCTGTTATCTCCACGCTGCGAATCTTTAACTTC
>PEAC01000082.1 GCA_002753305.1 Nitrospirae bacterium MYbin6 | reverse complement strand
AACTCTTGTATCTCACTATTCAAAATATATCGGAGAAATGGACTCAGCCACAAAGAAATTGGGGTCAGACAATTTCTCAGCTTGCTATTTTCTTCGAAGGGAGGTTACTATCGGACTTAGATGTTAAGGGCTAAAATCGGCCCTGACACAGTTTAGTTAACAGATCCCATTCCCGATACTTTTTTGCAAAATCGCACAAACCATGCTACCCTCTATATTATTTATATAATACAATAACTTACCATGATATTAGCCCAATAATAGAATTGCAAGATTGCCTGATAATATATATTGAGAGACTGATAGAAGCCGCTCGCGTCAAAATGCCGGAAGTGTTACCAAGTAGAGACATCATTGTAACCACTAAGAGAAAACTGCCATCCCGCCGTATTATGAAGTAATATCATATACTTATAGCATTTTATCGCGCTTTTTCGCCAGGAACATCCGTTATAACATTATCAGGTTCGTCAGCAAATCCGTGGAAGCTGCTCATAGAGGGGCATATCCAGCACGCGGGTTCCGCCAATGGTTGTCTCAAGCGTTACCAAGCCCCGCGGGCCTGAGACTACCTCTCCTATGATAGTGGCATTCGCTCCATATGGGTGGCTCTTCATGGCAGTTATTAAGGCCTCCGCGTCTGCCTTTTCCACGATTGCCGTTACGACACCCTCGTTGGCGATATGTATCGGGTCAAGCCCTAATAGTTCACACGCGCCCCTAACCTGAGGGGCTATGGGAATCGAAGACTCTTTTATCTTTATACATTTCCCCGACGCCGATGCCGCCTCCTTCAGAGTTGCCGCTATGCCCCCTCGCGTAGAATCCCGCATGAAGTGTACGGCTGCTGTCTTCATCATCAACTGTGTCAGGCCGTTTAGCGGGCGGCAGTCACTTAACAAAGGCTTAGCAAATGTCAGGCCGTTACGGGCCGCCATTATACATATGCCGTGGCTGCCTATATCACCATTTACAATCACTGCGTCCCCAGTTTTAATCAACAAAGGTGAGATGTCTACGCCGTCTTCTATAATGCCCACTCCGGCCGTGTTTATGAATACCCCATCACCTTTTCCCTTGTTTACTACTTTGGTGTCTCCGGTGACGATTCTTACGCCTGCCTCCTCTGCCGCCCTTGCCATCGACTCCACTATCAGCGACAGCTCTGAGATGGGAAATCCTTCCTCAATTATAAACCCGGACGTTAAATACAGGGGTGTTGCCCCGCTTACCGCAAGGTCGTTTACCGTGCCGTTTACGGCAAGCGTGCCTATGTTGCCGCCAGGGAAAAACAGCGGCGACACGACATAGGAATCTGTTGTCAGGGCCAGCCTCCTGCCGGAAAACTCCAGGATGGCGGAATCACCAAGCTCCTCCATGCCGAAAGCCTTTGCAAAACACTGCTCTATCAACTCGCGCATCAGCCTGCCGCCTCCGCCATGGGCCATCAGGATCCTGTCCATTATTCAGTATCTCCATACTTGTAGTAGGCGCTGCAACTGCCCTCGGAACTCACCATACACGCCCCAACTGGATTGTCCGGCGTACACGCCTTCTTAAACAGGGCACACTCCGGCGGTGTCTTTATCCCCCTTAGCACATCGGCACACTGGCAGGTGGTCGTCTCCGAATAGTCCTCCTGTACCTCCGGCAGCATCCTTTGCGCGTCATAATGCGAAAACTCTTCCCTCAGCCCAAGCCCGCTCATGGGGATTACCCCAAGGCCGCGCCACTCTATATCTACTGTCGAAAACACCTGCTCTATTATGGACATGGCCTTAGGATTCCCCTCCGGCCTTACCGCCTTTTTATATTCTATCTCTATCTCCGCCCTGCCTTCGCTTATCTGCAGCAGGAGCATGTATATCCCCATGAGGATTTCATTGCCGTCAAAGCCGGTTATTACTCCTGGCTTTCCATAGTCATTCGATATAAACTCATACGGCCTCATGCCGATTATCGTGCTTACGTGCCCGGGTAAGATGAAACCATCGAGCCGCGTGGCTGGTAAACTCAGGAGCGCCCTTAAGGCCGGAGGGACTAACTTATGCGCGCTGTATATGTAAAAATTCCCTATCCCCCGCACCTGTTCCTCTATCAGCGTTGCGGCTATAAGTGGGGATGTCGTCTCAAAACCGGTTGAAAAAAACACTATGTCCCTATCCCGGTTACTTACAGCAAACTCAAGGGCGTCCAGTGGGCTGTAGACGGTATCCACCGAGGCACCCCGGCCCCGCGCCCTGTAAAGCGAATCCCGGCCCCTCCCCGGTACGTGCATCATATCCCCAAAGGTCATCAGCACGGTCTTGTCCATTAATGACAATCTTATAGCCGCGTCAATATCTCTGAGCGGCGTTACGCAAACCGGGCAGCCCGGCCCGCTTATCAGCCTGATATTCTTTGGCAGCATTCCCTTTATCCCATGCCGGAATATGCTCACCGTATGCGTCCCGCATACCTCCATCAGCTTTATCGGCTTGGCTATTTTCGCACTTAAGCGTACTATCTCCGTGATTATGACCTCTGCGCGCATACTAACCTCCTTGCCCCGTATGCCTGTCCCAATGATATGCCTCCATCGTTACAGGGTACTTTCTCATTCGTATAGACGTTTAACCCCAATGTCTTTAATCTGCTTATGGTGTTATCAAGCAGATACGCGTTTTGAAAAGTCCCACCGCTTAATAATACGTCTTTTAATCCCGTGGTATCACATATTCTCATCGTCATTTCTGAAACTGCCGCCACAACGGTATTATGAAACATGGCCGCTGTCCTTCCCTTGTCAACGCCATCAATCACATCTGATACGATTGCCTTAATGGTCGCTGAGAAATCCACAATCGCGCCATCCAATATGCCGTATGGATAAGATTCGCCGACCCATGGTAAAACGATAGACTCCAGCTCCATAGGGGCCTGTCCCTCGTATGTGTTTATATCGGCAGATGCTGTGATAGACGATACGGCGTCAAACAGCCTTCCCGCGCTGCTGCCAAGCGGTGATAATTCCCTTATAGGGATAATTCTTAGAATCGTATCTATGAACTCCTCACCGTGGCGCTCAATAAATCCCAGCGTATTAAGCACATGCCTTGCCCTGTCTCCAAATGCGTCGGCAATGTAGGCCACGGCCATTCGCCGGGGTTCACCGGCGGCCTTGTCGCCACCTGGCATGGGCATATACTTAAAGTGCCCCGCGCGCGTAAACCCGCAGGGGTTGGTAACGAGAAACTCCCCGCCCCAGGTGTTGCCGTCGGCTCCATATCCTGTGCCGTCCAGTATCACGGCGACGGCGTCCCCGCTTAGTCCGTGTTCGGCCATGACGGAAAGGGCGTGGGCGTGGTGGTGCTGGATGAAGATTGTCTCATGCGCATTTCTCTCTATGGCCATCGCCCCGGCTGCATACCCAGGGTGCGCGTCACAGGCAACTATGGCCGGGGTTATGCCGAAAATCGCAGATATATTGTTTAGATTTCGATTGAAGATCTCCACAGTGCCCAGATTTTCCATGTCGCCGTGATAGGGGCTTGGGATTGCGTAGTGTCCCTTTAGCAGGGTGAAGGTATTTTTAAGGTCGCCGCCATAAGCCAGGGCCTCCGGGCCGTCTACGTCAAGGCGCAGTGCCTCGGCCACATACCCGCGCGACCTTCTTATGAAAATCGGCAGGCCGTCCTCTGTTATTCGGACAACGGAATCATCGCAGCCCATGTGAATGTCCCTGTCGTTTAGCAGGAAGGCATCGGCCACGCCCGATAGTTTATCCAGGGCCTCATCGTTTTCAGTGATTATAGGCTCTCCCGTGCGGTTGCCGCTTGTTACAACGAGAGCCTTAAAGGCAGCCAGCCCGGACGGGTGGTAAAACAGGAGATAGTGCAGCGGTGTGGATGGCAGCATAAAGCCGTGCTGTGACACGTGGCCGCTTACAAGCGGTGAGACTGCTGATTCTTTTTTTCTTAACAGCACAATGGGGCGGCGTGGCGAGGTGAGCAGAGCCTCCTCCTTGTCCGATACGCGCGCGAATTCTTTTATCGAATCTGTAGTTGCCGCCATCATCGCAAACGGTTTACTCTGTCTTTTCTTTCTTTCTCTGAGCCGTTTAACGGTGTCATTATTAAGGGCATCACAAACCAGGTGAAACCCTCCGATTCCCTTAATGGCGGCGATGCCACCCTGCCTGAGCAATTCTATAACCTGCCCTATCGGAGTTTCGGTGGCTGCGGCATATTTCCGGCCTGGCAGGACGAGCGTAAGCGCCGGGCCGCACCTTTCACATGCGATAGGCTCCGCGTGAAAGCGGCGATTCTCCGGGTTGCCATATTCGCCACGGCAATCCTCACACATTTGAAAGCCAGACATAGTCGTGTTTTCTCTGTCATAGGGGACACTTTTTATAATGGAGTACCGTGGGCCGCAATTCGTACAGTTTATAAACGGGTACAAATATCTCCGGTCATTGGGGTCTAATAACTCTCTAAGGCAATCGCCGCAGATTGATATATCCGGGGATATCTGAGTAAAGGGGGGTGAGTTGCCAAGGCTTTTTTTTATTGTGAAGTCCCGATAGCCTTTCAATAGCGGCAGGACCTCTATGTGTGTCTCATCAATGGAGCAAAGCGGCGGGGTGTCCTTTTTTAATTGTTCAACGAAGCCTTCGGCATTGTCACCCTCTACCTCTATGTCGACGCCTGTTGGTGTATTTGCCACGTATCCCTTGAGGCCGCACGTTACGGCGCTCTTATACACATACGGCCTGAATCCTACGCCCTGCACCCTCCCCCTGATGCTTATCTTAGCAAGCGTAACCAATCGCAAAACTCCCCTATGCCCACTTGTGTCTTGCAGGAGACCTCGAATATTTTAATCTGGGGATTTAATGACAACGTATCGGCCCGGAATCTTTCCATATCTATGTCCACATAGGGCAGCAGGTCCGTTTTATTTAAGATAAGGGCGCTTGACTGGCGAAACATCAATGGATACTTGCCCGGCTTGTCATGGCCTTCCGTAATGCCTGAGACCATGATTTTCATATCCTCGCCGATTGAAAACTCGGCAGGGCAGACAAGATTCCCGACGTTCTCGACTATAAGCACATCAATTTCGCCAAGTGGCAGCGAATCCAGCACCTCTCCAATCATGTTTGCATCCAGATGGCATGCCCCGCCGGTGTTTATCTGCACCACGGGCACGTTATGCAGGGCAATCCTCCTGGCGTCGTCAGTCCCGGCAATGTCCCCCTCGATAACCCCAATCCTCAGAGAACCCTTCAATCGCCCGATAACGCACTCCAAAAGAGACGTCTTGCCGGCGCCCGGCGCGCCCATAAGGTTAATCGTGTAAATACCGGCAGCCTTGAGTTTACGTCTGTTGGTCCCGGCAATTCGGTCATTTGCGTCAAGTATTTTCGTCACTACTTTTATGTTCATATTTTATACCACCTCATATCATTCTACCTCTATATCGACCATATCCAGCTCGAACCCGCCGGTTAAGCTTAGCGCAGCACTGTTACAGTGCGGACAGTTAAAGATATAAAAATATCTGTCGTAGCTGGCAAACTCCTTTTTGCATTCGCAACATACCCCGGAGATTGGAACGTTATTAATGCAAAGGGCGGCATTGCCGGCAATAGTATCCTTTTTAATAACCTCAAAGGCAAAGGCCAGGGCCTCGGGCATCACCCCGGAGGCACTGCCTATAGAGAGTGTAATTTTTTCGATTGCCGTATGGCCACTGGCCGTACAATTTTTAACCGCCAGATCAATGACGCTTTGCGCGATGGATAGTTCATGCATCGGGGCCGTTATCCAGCAGCGCGGCATGTCCTTCGATTTCCCTGAAAAGGGCTATGATTTCATTGCCCATGCCTTTGTCCATTTTCTGAATGGCAAATCCGGCATGGACAAGTACAAACTCACCAACCTCCACGGCATCCGGCATTAGCAGCAGGCTTATCGACCGCCGTACACCTCCGGTATCTACAACCGCAGAGGAGCCATTAATCTCCACGACCTCAACAGGCACCGCTAAACACATTTCTATAGTATCTCCTCAGGGCAAACACACTATATGCGTATTGCTCTCATAATAAAGTTCAGACCATTGCAAAAATAGCAGTCACAGGTAATAAATCTGTCATTCCTGCGAAAGCAGGAATCCAGTTCTTATGTCAAAACACAGTCGTAGTAATTATTTTGCCATTTAGTCTGTCATATCGCTGCCTTTTGGGGGAGATGGGGCATCAATTCTTATCCTTAAAAAACTGGATTCCTGCTTTCGCAGGAATGACAGACAAAGAAATGACATATACCTATAATAGTGCGTTTGCCCTGATCATCTCCTCAATAAACATTGTTAGAGTAGTTACTGTAAACAATCCCTGTTTATACAGTCAATAATGCTGTCTGCGCCCCGGTAAACCTCTTCTGAGATACCCTCGCCAAAGGCCGTTGATTTTACCTGAATTCCTATAAAAAAGACCTCGCAGCCGGTCTCACTGGCAATCAGCCTCGTTGTAATGGAGATGGGGAACGAGTGGGTTGTCAGCGTATAAGTTGGGATGTCCTGCTCAGCTATCAGACGCGGCTCACCGCAGCGTCCGCCAAAATCAGCCGCGTCTATGACAATCATCTTAGAGGGCCTGAAGGCAATTATGTCCTCGACAAAATTCTCCGGGCAGACGCCCGTGTCTATACACACAATATTTGCCGGTAAGGATGTCAGCCGATTAACGATATATGGACCAACGCCGTCGTCCATGCGCATTGAGTTGCCAACGCCCAATATGGCCGTCCTGCCGCTTTGGGCCGGCCTGAGGGCGTCTCTTATCTCATTAGTCAACGTCGTCGGTTAACAAATTTGACATCAAGGAAATGGGCCGAACACGATATGCACGGGTCATATGCCCTGACAAGCATCTCAAGGGCAAGGGTGATTTCCTCCTCGCTCTTGTGCCTTATGGTTGGGATAAGCGCCCTCATGTCCGCCTCGATGTTTGCAAGGTTTTGGCCGGTGGGCACTATGATGTCGGCATTTAATATCCTGCCCGTTTCGTCTGTCTCATAAGCGTGGAAGAGCACACCTCGCGGCACCTCAACGGCCCCAACCCCTTTTCCCGATTTAACGGTTATGGTGGAGGTCTCATTCGCCCCTACCAATATCTCCTCTTTGTAGTCGATACCGGTGGCCTTTAGCTCTTCAATTATTTTTATGCCGTCGTTTAGGCAATGGACGCATTCTACCGCCTGGGCCACTGTATTTAAAAACGGGTTGTTGCTGCCATTGGCCAGGTTTAACTTCTCTGCCGTTTCCTTCGCCTTCGGATTGAGTTTCCCGCAGTTCAGGTTTAACCTTGCGAGGGCGCCTACCGCGTAAGAATCTTGGCTGAGCCTCGTAAACTTTGCGCTTGAGTGGGGGACAATGTATTCGTTGGTTATCTTTTTGTAGTCACTTTTATTCATTCTGACGCCGTTTGTGGAGCCTATGTTACCGCTTAACAGGGGATATTCGCCGTTGTCCGAGACGAGGGCTACGAACTCTGACTCACGTTGAAACTGAGGAAATTCCAGTGTTGAGATCAACTCAATGGTCTCATCTAAGTCCTCATGCAGGTCTGTCAGTTGTTTGAGCATCAGGTCGAGGTCATAGTCGGTAGGGAGTTTTGTAAATCCACCGATCGTTGCCCTGATGGGATGGACATGCCTGCCTACCAGGATATTACATACGTCGTTACATGCCTTCTTAAGGCGCAACGCCCTTCTTACGACGGCGTTGTGGGTATCTATGAGGGGCATAAAGCTCTTGACCCCAAGGAGGTCAGGCACGGCAAGGAGATATATATGCAGGATGTGGCTGTCAAGGATTTCCATGTGGAGGAGTAACTTTCGGAGCTTTATAGTCTGGGGCGATGGCGTTATTCCCAGCGCATCCTCGGCTGCCTGAATGGAGGCAAGCGTGTGGCCACAGGCGCAGATGCCGCAGATGCGGCTGGTTATGTGCTGTGCCTCAAATATGGAGCGCCCCCTGAGCATTCCCTCAAAAAATCTTGGCGCCTCTACTATCTCAAGATTACACGTTTTGAGAGTGCCGTCTTTGAGGTCAACTACGATGTTGCCGTGTCCCTCGACACGCGTAAGGTGTTGGATGTTAATCTTAATGTTCTCACCCATGTGGGTTTAGCTCCCTGCACTTGTTGTACATCTCCAGTTTATTTATAATGTGCTCCATTGACAGCCCATATCGCCTGATAACGTCGATGGAGCCTTTTTCGTTTGGGTTACTGACCATGCCGCGGCAGCCGTAGCAGATGTTGCCGTTACCGATACACCACGCGTTACATCCAGCCCTTGTAACCGGGCCCAGGCATGTCACACCTCTGTCGTACATGCAGACGTTTCCATTGAGTTTACACTCGACACAGACCGGATAATCCGGCACGTCATAGGGTACTGCCATAAGCACTGCCTTTAGTACCGCTACAAACTCTGGCGGGTAGATTGGACAACCATGGACAAAGTAATCCACTTTGACTACCTGATGCACTGACATGGTCTGAATCGATTCAAAGTATTCAGAGTCGCCGCCGTAGACATACTCAGCGATGTCATTTAAAGGGAACGCGTTTTTTATACCGTTAACACCGCCTATCGTCGCGCAGGAACCCATGGCAATGAGAACTTTGGACCTGTCCCTGATGCCTTTTATCCTTTCAATGGCGTGTGTCGTGTTTATGCTGCCCTCAATGATTGCCACGTCAAGAGTGCCCGCATATTTTTCCGACATTACCTCACGGAATTCGACCACCTCTATTAACTTCAATATGTCAAGGAGAGGCTCTCCAAAGTTTGCTATCTGAAGCTGGCAGCCCTCACAGCACGAAAAATCGAAAAAAGCTACCTTTGGCCTTGCCATTCAGATTGCCTCCTTAATGTGTTTAATCTCGTCGTAGTGGAAGACCGGCCCGTCCTGGCAGCAGTAGAGATTTTCAATCTGGCAGTGGCCGCACCTGCCAAGGCCGCACTTCATGTGGCGTTCAAGGGAAACGATTATCTGTCTGTCAGGGATTTGTTTTTTCAGAAGCTCGCCGATGACGTATTTGTACATCACGGGAGGCCCTACGATGACTGCAAAAGTCCTCTCCGGGACGAGCATTTCACCGGGGATAAGAGTCGTTATGACCCCAACATGGCCGTGCCACTCAGGGGCAGCCCTATCCACCGTACACGCAAAATGTACGTCAATTCGCTTATTCCACTGCTCAATTTCGTCTCCAAAGAGCATCTCATCCGGCGTCCTGCAGCCAAGCAATATGGAGACCTTGCCAAAGTCCCTGCGGTTGTTTATGACATACTGGACAAGGGACCTCAGGGGTACGATTCCAAGCCCTCCGGCTATTAAGACAAGGTCATTGCCTTCGAGAAGCCTTACAGGGAATCCCCGCCCAAACGGGCCGCGAATTCCTAAGCTGCCGCCCTCCTTAAGGGCATGTATCGCATGTGTCACACGGCCAACGTCTCTTATACAAAGATCAAAGGTGTCTCTTTTCGTAGGGGACGAACACACGGAGATAGGCGCCTCACCGACGCCAAAAACTGAAACCCCGACAAACTGTCCAGGGTCGTGGTTGAGCCTCGCATTGCCGGGCAGGGCGATTTCAAATAATTTCTCATGTGGAGAGAGCGTCTTAATCCTCACGATAGTCCCGCGTTCCACGGCGAAGTGGGAGCTTTTCAGTATCTGCCTGTTCATGCATTATCCAGTGGGTGAGCTTTTATTAAATCCATGAGCACGTCTTTTAGTCTTATATTCGCCATACAGGCCCGGCTGCATCTGCCGCATCCGGTGCAAAAATATCTGAAGAATTTTTTAACAGGATAGCTGAACTTACGGTAATACCTGTGCCTTTGCCTGGCCCCGCGGTTTTCTCTGAAATTTGCCCCGCCGGCAACCCGCGCAAACGTCTCAAGCTGGCAGGAATCCCACCTGCGATATCGCACTCCGGAGGTTAAATCAAGGGCAGGCTCGTCGATAACGTCAAAGCAGTAGCACGTTGGACAAACGTTGTTACAATTTCCACAGGCAAGGCAGCGGTCATTCAGCTCGTCCCATACCTTGCTCTCAAAGCACTTATCAAACAGCAGCGCAATGTCTTTGGAGTCAATGGGCAGTTCTTTTTTGAATATGGATTTCTTTTTCTTGCGGTATTCGGCAAGCCTTGACTTGTGGGATGCGTCCGCGGTTTCAAACAGGCCGGTACTTTTGACAATATCCTCCCCGGTTTGCGTGGATACGTGAAACAGCAGATATTCGTCGAATTCGGTGACGAACAAATCGTAGCCGCCGTTTGGCATCTCAGAGTTCATCATAGCACAGCTTGCATATTGATCACAGTAATCACCACACTCAAGGCCGATAATTATGATATTGTTCTTTCTGACAAGGTAGTTATAATCTTTCGGGCGTTCAGAAAACACCATGTTGAGGCACTGTATACCGGCAAGGTCGCAGGTATGGACGCCAAATATGGCCATTGGATCAAAGTCAACGACGGCTTCAATGGAGTCAGAGGTATACTGGAGAATGGTCTCACGCTGGGGCATAAAATATTTCTTAGGCGGCAATATAGTAGGAATATAACGAAGGGCAATCTCCGTAGCCGAGCGAACTTCTTCAAACTCAAAGTGGCCATACCCCTTAGAAACAGGAGCCATAACCTTCCGTTGAGCAGCCAAAGCAACAATAAAGTCATCAAAACGGCCTTTTTGAAGTACCGCGTAAGCCATATCCCTCGTTCGTCCTATGGTAACGACAAAAAAGTATCGGCAGATTCGCTCTGCGATTTCCAGCCTGCTTACATGCTATTACTAAACAGGTCTATTTGTCAAGTACGTGGCATTTTGTTGTCAAGCGGCATTTTGTGTCATGTTAGGGGTATTGAGGAAATCACTATAGTTATGCTACACTGTATGGAATAAAAAGAAGTTTGCTTACTTAGCAAGCTGTAGGTCCATTTGAGGAAGAGCCGAGAGATGGCAAACGAAAGAAAGACAGAAGTCATTGTTCGTTCACACTTTGATAAATTCAAAGACAAAATTGGTATTGAAGAGCAACGCTCGGATAATCCAAAAATAGATAAACTATTAAAAACTGCCTCTAAAAAAGGAAGCGGTAAAGGGTTTCCTGAATTTATAATTACGCTAAGAGATAACTCTGATTTTCTTATAGTAGTTGAATGTAAAGCTGACGCATCCAAACATGAAAGTCCAAATAGAGATAAGTATTCTGAATATGCAGTAGATGGAGCACTGCTATATGCTTCGTATCTTTCAAAGGAATTCGACGTCTTAGCAATTGCTGTAAGTGGGGAAAACCAAAGGGAATTAAAAATATCCCACTATTTGCATTTAAAAAATGAAAATAAAGCAATGCCTAAATTCGGAGACATACTATTAGACATTGATAGTTATCTAAATGGTTATATTAATAGTGAAGAAAAATTTAGACAAGATTTGTACGCGCTACGAGAATTTTCAAGTGAATTAAATGATAAACTGCACAACATAAAAATAGCTGCTAGTGAGAGAAGTTTGTTGATTAGCAGTATACTTATTGCATTGACTGAGAAAGCATTTTGTAAGACTTACAAGGAATATGATACACCAGAAGAACTTGCTAATGCTTTAGTTTATACTGTTTCAAACGTTTTACGAAAGGCAAACCTTAGAAGTGAGAATTTAGAAAATCTAAATATTCAGTTTAGTTTTGTGCGTACGGATACCGCATTGTCAAAAGAACATGGCGTGCTGAGGTTTTTAATAGATGACATTGATAAACACATAAACTCTTTTAAGAAAACACATGAATATTATGATGTCCTGGGACAATTATATATTGAGTTCTTGAAATATGCTAATAGCGATAAAGGATTAGGGATAGTTCTTACTCCTCCGCATATAACAGAATTATTTTGTGATTTAGCAATGGTTAACAAAGACAGTGTTGTTTATGATAATTGTGCGGGCACATGTGGATTTCTAATAAGTGCGTTAAGTAAAATGATAAAGGATGCAAAAGGAGATTTGATTAAAGAAAAGCAAATAAAAAACAAACAACTAATAGGAGTAGAATATCAAGCAAAGATATTTGCATTGGCATGTTCCAACATGTATATTCATAAGGATGGGAAAACAAATATTATCAGAGGAAATTGTTTTGAAAACGGTGTAATTGAGCAAGTAAAAACATATAAACCAATTATTGGATTTCTTAATCCCCCATATAAGGCAGATAAAAAGAAAGACCCCGAAGAATTAGAATTTGTACTGAATAATTTAGAAGTATTAGAGCCAGGCGGAATATGTATAGCAATAGTACCTATGCAATCGGCATTGGCACAAAAGGGAGAGATATATGCGCTTAAAAAACAGCTTTTGCGGAAGCATACTTTAGAGGCGGCATTATCAATGCCTGACGAATTATTTTATGATACAGGCGTTGGAGTAGTTACTTGTATTATGATATTTATTGCGCATAAGCCACACCCAATAAACAAAGAAACCTATTTTGGTTATTACAAGGATGATGGATTTGTGAAAAGAAAAAACAAAGGTAGAGTAGATGCTTTTGGTAAATGGGAAAACATTAAAGAGAAATGGGTAGAATCTTATATTAATAGAAAAGCAAAGGCAGGATTTAGTGTAAACAAGATTGTTACCGCTGATGATGAGTGGTGCGCTGAAGCATACATGGAAACAGACTATTCGACTTTATCAAAAGAAATCTTTGAAGAAACTGTAAAAAATTATATGATTTTTAAATTAACGAACGGTGTGGTATGAAGCTGGTTAAAATAACAGACATATTCGATGTGAAATACGGAAATAACTTGGAGCTTAACCGACTGATAATATCCTCTAATGGAATAAATTATGTATCGCGAACGTCAAGAAACAATGGCGTTTCGGCTAAGGTATTACGTATGAAAAATATTACTCCCACACCAGCTGGGACTATCACCGTGTCATTAGGCGGATCCGTTCTCGAAACCTTCTTGCAACCGGAAGAATATTATAGCGGTTATCATATTTATTGCTTAACATCAAAAGACAAATTAACAGATGAGGAGAAACTTTATTATTGCGCGTGTATATCTGCGAATCAATATCGCTACAACTATGGTCGGCAAGCAAACCGGACACTAAGTGATTTGCTTATTCCTGCAAAAAGCGAAATTCCAATATGGGTAAAGCAATCAAACGCCCATAGATATGATGAAGCAAGTAAACCACTGCGTAATAATATTACTCCTCAATTAGAAACTCAGAAATGGCAATGGTGTCAATTACAACAGCTTTTTGATGTTAAAAAAGGAAAACGATTGACAAAAGCCGACATGACACATGGTAATGTCCCGTTTATCGGATCGATTGACTCAAATAATGGATATAGAGAATATATAGGCCGACAACCAATTCATAGTGGAAATACAATTACTGTAAACTATAATGGCTCAGTAGCAGAGGCATTTTATCAGCCAAAACCTTTTTGGGCATCAGACGATGTGAATGTGCTTTATCCAAAATTTGCAATGAACAGATATATTGCATTGTTTTTTGTGACGTTAATCAAATTAGAGAAATACCGTTTCAATTATGGTCGTAAGTGGCACATAGATAGAATGAATATTTCAAAAATAAAGGTTCCAGTAACAGAGGAAGGTAATCCAGATTATCCATTTATGGAGAGTTACATTATGACATTACCATTTAGTAAAGAAATATAATTGGTTGGAGTTAATTTCCTAAGAATTTCCTATAAATTGTATTTTTCAAGCATCCTGGCGCATAATTGCGCGCAAGATGGAATATTTCAGCTCGTATGGACTATAATACCCTAAGCTGCCGCGGCTGAGAATGTTTGCGGTGCGTACCGCCGTTAATTTTAGCCGTTAACTTTAAAAATGTTGCATGGAGGACTAGCATGGCCGATTTGGATAATGTCAAAGACGCAAAGATGTTCTATACCGATGTTCCGGCAAAAAATACCCAGTTTTTTCTGAAGGGCTCTAACTCGCTTGACTGGGGGATGAAAAACAGGCTATCAAATATCTTTAACCCATCAAGCGGCAAGACAGTTATGCTGGCCATTGACCATGGGTATTTTCAAGGCCCAACTACCGGCCTTGAGCGTGTGGACATTAATATCGTCCCCCTGATTCCCTTTACCGATACGCTTATGCTTACCCGCGGCATTCTGCGAAGCAACATCCCGCCTTCATATACGGGCGGCATTGTGCTTAGGGCCAGCGGCGGCCCTAGTATCTTAAAAGAGCTGTCTAACGAAGAGCTTGCCATGAACGTCGAAGACGCCATTCGCCTCAATGCCGCCGCCCTTGCCGTTCAGGTCTTTATCGGCGGCGAATATGAGACCAAATCCATACACAACATGACCCGTTTAATAGACAGGGCTAACCGCTACGGCATCCCCGTACTGGCCGTGACGGCAGTTGGAAAGGAAATGGTGCGCGACGCCAGGTATTTTCGCCTGGCCTGCCGCATATGCGCCGAGCTTGGCGCCACATACGTTAAGACCTACTACATTGCCGATGGCTTTGAGACTGTCACCTCCTCTTGTCCCGTCCCCATTGTTATGGCAGGAGGCAAGAAACTCCCGGAGCTTGACGCCCTGACAATGTCCTATAATGCCGTTCATGAGGGGGCGCTTGGCGTGGATATGGGACGTAATATCTTTCAGTCCGATTCCCCTACGGCAATGATTCAGGCCGTCAGAAAAGTCGTCCACGAAAACATGAAGCCCCAACACGCATACGAACTCTATCAGACGCTGAAAAATAAAATAGACAAGAAAAAGCCCAAAAAGACCAAATGAAAAATCGCTGGACCGATGCCGACGCCGATGAGTTCATAGCCGAGTATGGCAAGAAGTGGGGCAGCGCGCTTGCCCTCAGGGCATACTCGGCCAGGTTGCTTGGCTCCGACAGGCACCTCGTCCTCCACGGCGGCGGCAACACCTCCGTAAAAGACGAATACACAAGCATTCTTGGCGAGGGCAGGGCGGCAGTGTTCGTAAAGGCATCGGGCGCGGATATGTCTAAAATCGGCCCCGAAGGACATGTCGGCCTCGACCTGAACTACCTTAAGAGATTCGCCTCCCTTGAGGATATGTCGGATGAGGACATGATAAACGAGTTTCGCACCCACATGTTCCACGCAAACGCGCCTACGCCTTCGGTAGAGACACTGCTTCACGTGTTTTTGCCCTTTAAGTACATCGACCACACACATGCCGACGCGATTCTGGTTCTAGCCAACCAGGACAACGCTGAGACCCTGATTAAAGAGGCCCTTGGCCCGGATGTCCTTACCGTGGATTACTATACGCCGGGATTTAAACTTGCAAGGGCAGTTCTCGACGCCTTCAGCGAAAGGCGTTCCTGTAAGGCCATCGTCTTACTCCATCACGGGATTGTCACCTGGGGGGAGTCTGCCCGTGCCTCATATGGCCGTATGATAGAGATTGTTACCGCCGCAGAGGATTATATAAAAAAACATACAACTGTACAGGCAACGCACCACATGTCAACTTCGCCCGATGAGGCACGGCAGAGATATATTAAAATAGCCCCCATTCTCAGGGGACTCCTTGCCGAGGACTCCATAGACGAGGACAGGCCCTTTAATCGCGTCATCCTAAAACCGCTTATAGACGTGAAGACACTCGCCTGCATAGACTCAGACATCGGCAGAGAAACCACCATGTCACCTCCCGTAACCTCCGACTATCTGATCAGGACAAAGGCCTACCCACTGTGGATAGACGGCCTGAACTATGACAGCACGCAGATGCTGAGAGAACAACTATCAGGAGCAATCGAAGGCTACAAAAAGCGCTACGATCACTACATTAACGCGCACGCCGTGAAAATGGCAGAGGATATGTCGCGCTTTGACTCCATGCCACGGGTGCTATACATTGAGGGAGTTGGAGCCGTTTGCGTCGGCAAGGATATTGAATCAGCAACAGTGGCGGCAGACATCACCCTTCAGTCAATTGACATAAAGACTGCTATTGCACAGATGGGGCACCAGTTCAGGGGGATTTCCGAAGCGGAGATCTTTGACATGGAATACAGGACATACCAGCACGCAAAGCTGGACCTGTCCGGTGAACCACCACTTGCACGCGAAACAGCCATCATTACAGGTGCTGCCGGAGCCATAGGGAGCGCTATCGCCCGTGAACTCCTCGTAAACGGCTGCCATGTGGCCGTTACGGATTTACCCGGTGAGAGGCTCGACAACCTCTTTGATGAGTTAAGAAGCCACTTTGGCCTAAGGGTAATGGCCGTCCCGATGGACGTAACAGACCCCGAGTCCGTGTCGGCAGCCTGCGGCAAGATAACTGAGACATGGGGCGGGCTTGACATAGTGATAGCCAATGCGGGGATTGCAATGGTTTCACCGCTAGCTGAGATGTCCATAGAGGCCTTCAGGAAATTGGAAAGGGTAAACATTGACGGCACGCTGATTATAATAGCCGAGGCGGCAAGGCATTTTGCCGTTCAGAAAACGGGCGGCGATATAATATTGATTTCGACAAAAAATGTGTTTTCGCCAAGCGCGAACTTCGGGGCATACAGCGTAACAAAGGCGGCGGCCCATCAGGTGGCGCGCATAGCCTCTCTGGAGCTGGCCGGCCTTGGGGTGCGCGTTAATATGGTGGCCCCCGATGGGGTGTTCTCAGACGGTGTGAGGCGCTCAGGGTTGTGGGAAGAGATAGGCCCCGACAGGATGCGTGCCCGTGGGCTTGACGAAAAGGGACTTGAACAATACTACCAGGGCCGCAACCTCCTGAAGGCCCGCATCACGGCCTCACATGTGGCCAAGGCGGTGCTGTTTTTTGCCGCCAGGCACACGCCGACAACCGGCGCCACTATCCCCGTTGACGGCGGCCTTCCCGACGCCGTCCCACGCTGATACCGGGTTGGAACCCTGGAGGTCTTAACGGATGTTCCTGGCGAAAAGCTGATAAAAACCATAAAGAAAAGGGAGTTAGAGCAAAACGAGCTTATTAGTAGCCACTAATATATAAAATCTATTTCATATAATGCTTGGCATTTATGCAATAGATAGTTTATAGTGTACTCACTATGTATGTTGATGAATCAATATTACGAGCAAACGGTAAGACTTATACGAGATATTTGCTCCGGGAGTCATACCGCGAGGGGAAAAAGGTTA
>PEAC01000081.1 GCA_002753305.1 Nitrospirae bacterium MYbin6 | reverse complement strand
GTTTTTTTTGTGATTAAAATAATATTTTTGTTGCATTTTACACTTTCACTGTAGTATGATTACTTTTCAGCGGGGTCGGCTATCAGGAAATACCGTGGTCAGGCCTTGTTATATACGAGGCAGAGCGGCAGGTTAACGTAGCGGCAGATTAGCGTAGCGGCAGATTAACGTGTTGGACCTAAAATTTATTAGGTTTACTATTCAGAGTTTTTGGGAGGTAGAGTAATATGAGTAAAGTAGAATTGATCGAAAAGGTGGCTAAAGAAGCAAGTTTAACGAAAGCAGATGCCGGCAGGGCCTTGGACGCGGCCATAGCAGCCATCATTGACACCCTTAAAAACGGACAAAAACTGACACTCGTTGGGTTTGGTACGTTTTCCGTATCGATGAGAAAGGCCAGAGAAGGCCGCAACCCCAGAACAGGCGACGTTATTAAAATCCCCGCGGCTAATGTCCCTAAGTTCGTCCCAGGCATGGCCTTTAAAGAAGCCGTTAACAAGAAATAATAAATCTAAATATAAAATGTGGGATATTATATTGGTAAAATATAAACTGCCATTTAGTTGTTTGGCACTAACGTCTATGTTGCTAATGCATAACGGGGCCGTTGCCGCTGACGACAGCAAAGGCCCCCCCGTTGCAGCCGCCCCGGACAAAGTGTCCGATAAATGGACTGACAAGGCCATCGGTGAAAAAGGTGCCACTAATGAGGCCACCCCAAAACCAGCCCTAAAAACCGAGGGCACACAACTCAAAAACAATCCCTATAAGACCATTGAGAAAGACCTCTTTATATCCGGTGGTTTTATCGCAGATTCCCAGCAGGTCTACGGCAGGATTGTGGCAGCGCCGGCCCCAAGTTCCGAACGCTTTCTCTTTGGTAAAAACGACTATGTCTACCTTGATATCAGCCAGGACTATGCCGACCAATATACCGATTACTTCATCATCGAAATCGGCGATGCGGTCAGGCATCCCAAGTCCGAAAAATACCTCGGCAAGCTTATCACAATCATTGGCCAACTGCGCATTATAGGCCAGGAGGCCGGCTATAAAAAGGCCCTCATCACGGGTTCTGTCAGAGAGATTGGATATAAGCAGCCAATTATTCCCGCTTATGTCTTTCAATTCCCGCAAGATACCGAGACACTTAAGCCCAAAATAGATGGTACGATAATTAAAGTCCTGCCACTTCACCTGCTTGGCGCGCAGTACCAGATCATTTATGTGGACAAAGGCACTGACGACGGCCTGAAGCCTGGCGATATGTTTACCGTCATGTCTACCACTAAACCGGTATCGCCTATTGGAAAGATTAAAATCCTCTCTACACAGAAAAACACCTCAACGGCTTACGTCATCGATTCCAAAACGACTATTCTCATCGGCGACACCTTTTAGCCTGTCACACGCGCGTTAGCTTTTCTATCTCCCGGCCTTTTCTATCTCCCGGCCTTTTCTATCTCTTGGCGCAGTGTTTCAATCTCCAGGCGCACGGCACGGGCCATAAACTCTGAGGCAGTCCTCAGCGCCTCTTCGTCGAAATCAAAACGCGGGCTGTGAAGCGGGGCTGCTTCATGCCCGGATTTGCGCGCCCCAAAGCGTATGAAGCATCCCGGGGTTCTCTCCAGAAAAAACGCAAAGTCCTCCCCCCCCATGCTTGGGGTCTGAAGGATTATTATGTTTTCACTGCCGGTAACATCTATGGCTGCCCTATGGGCAGTCTCATATTCCCTTTCATGGTTTACCAGGGGTGGATAACCGGCGTGAAACGTTAGCTCAATTTTCGCGCCATAGTACTGCTCCATCGATGTCGATAGCCTCCTCAGTTTTTCAAATATCAATCCCCTTGTGCCGGCGTCGAGAGTCCTTATCGTCCCCCTAAGCAGAGCTTTTTCGGCTATGACGTTATTCACGGTGCCGCCCTTTATTTCACCTATTGAGATGACGGCAGGCCTCAGCGGGTCTATGCCGCGAGAGACAATGCCCTGAGCCTGCACCACCATTGAACAGGCCACATAAACCGCGTCTATGGCCTCATGGGGGCGTGCCGCGTGTCCGGCTCGGCCAGTTATTTCTATATCGAAGGCATCGGTGTAGGCGGTGTTAACCCCAGGGGTCAGCACAATCACTCCGGCATCGTAGCGTGGGTCTACGTGCCCGGCGAAAATGGCGTCTACGCCCGTGACAATACCCTCTTCTATCATAGGTTTTGCCCCGCCCGTTCCCTCTTCGTTTGGTTGAAAGATGAATAACACACGTCCATCAGGGGGGTCTTCTTTAAGAAGACATGCCGCCCCAAGGACAATCGCCACATGCCCGTCATGCCCACAGGCATGCATCACGCCATCAATCTTTGACGAAAACGGCAGCCCCGTACACTCTGTAACAGGCAGCGCGTCCATATCCGCCCGCAGGGCTACCGTTGGGCCGCTTGTCCCTATTACTCCAACAACCCCTGTGCCCGCAACCCCGGTCCGGCACTCAATGCCAAGATCAGCCAGCCTTGCCGCTATCAGGGCCGCAGTCCTGTGTTCGTTAAACCCAAGTTCCGGGTACTGGTGAATCTCCCGCCTTATATCCCTCATCCAATTAAACAGTTTGTCCAGAGCCGCCTCCGGTGATTTTTCTTTTCAGAGTCTTTATAATGTAACCGGCCTCCTCGCTCTTCAGCAAATGGGCAATCGTAAAATAAACCACAGCGCATACTGCAATAACAAGGGCAAGATAAACGGATTTTACCATGAAATGCCCGGTAGTGTTCCACTTTACGCCGGGTATCGCCGATACCTGCTTGATATTAATTAAATACCAGCCAACAATACCCATCATGGCCGAGGCCAGAAGGGTCTTCATAAAAGACCACACAATGCCCCCGATGGCAATATGTTTGAGTTTCTTGTTAAGAAAATAAAACAAGGCAAGAAAGTTTGCGCAAGACGACAGCGCGTTTGCCAGGGCCAGCCCGGCAAACGACAGATGTTCCATCAATATAATACTAATGGCAATATTTATGATAAGCGTAAAGACGGCCGCCCTGACAGGCGTCTTCGTATCGTGCATGGAATAAAACGTCGAGGCAACGACACGCACCCCAACCATGGCCCATATCCCCGTGGAATAACACAACAGTGCCGCCGTTGTCCCCCGAACGGCCTCGTAATCAAACCGGCCATGCTGAAACAAACAATTCACTATGGGTTCGCTCAGGGCAATCAGCCCTATCATCGAGGGAAGCGTAATAGCAAAGAGGAGTTTTAATGAAAACGTAAAATCCTTCGTCAGCGTGTCAAAATCCCCTCTGGCCGCGTGCTCAGAGAGTGACGGCAGCACGGCCATCCCCATGGCAACGCCAAATACGCCCACAGGAAACTGAATCAGGCGCATGGCATAGTAGAGATATGTTATGCTGCCCGATGGCAGGTATGAGGCCAGTATCGTGCTGATAAAAATGTTCAACTGCGAGACGGCAGTCCCCACGGTGGCAGGCAGAATAAGCAGGCCGATTTGTTTTAATCCGGGGTGGCTGAAGTTAAAATTCGGCCTTAATGAGTATTCGTTCTTATAAAACGTTGGGACTTGTGAGGCAAACTGAAAAAACCCTCCAATAGTAACCCCAACGGCGACAACAGCCGAGTGGTTGGGCCAGAAGAAATAAAACACCGCAATCGTAGAGATTATCCCGACATTAAACCATGTGGAGGCCATCGCCGGCACAAAGAATACCTTTCGTGAGTTCAGCGCCCCCATGACAATAGCCGAGATGCTTACAAAAAATAAAAACGGAACCATTATGCGGGTAAGAAAGACTGTTTGGGCAAACTTGACTGGATTTGAGGAAAACCCCGGCGCTATGGCATTGACTATCAGAGGGGCAAAGACAATCCCCAATATGCAGACCAGCCCCGACAGTATGGCGATAAAGGTAAAGGCGGCCCTGACTAACTCCGCAACGGCAGTCTGCCCCTTCGTGGCCTTATATTGAGAGAGAACGGGGATAACCCCCGAGGACATCGAGCCTTCCGCAAAAAGCTCCCTGAGGAGGTTTGGCACCCTGAAGGCCACGAAAAAGGAATCCGATACACCGCCGGCACCCAAAAACCTGGCCACTAGCATATCTCTGAGAAACCCAAGTATGCGGCTTATCCCGGTAGCTGTGGTCATGGAAAACGCAGACCTTGCTATTGAGCTTCTTTCGGTCACACTTCTCTGGCAAAGCCGGTTGTGTTTTGCAAGGCCTTCCTGGTGTCCTCTATCGATAGCCCGTCTTTCAGAAAACCGAGCGTCAGGTTCATAAGGATTGCCCGCAGCATATCGACAAATTGGACGTTATCTACCTCAAGGGAATACAGGAACTCCGTATTTGTAAGTGTCTTTTTCAGCTCAAGGCTGTCGGGCAGGCGCGCTTCTATGAATCTGCTGTAGGTCAGGACTGTCTGATTAGTGGCAAGCCAGTAAAACAGCGTATAGACATAGTCGACATAGAAATTCATCGAATATTCATCCATGTCGAAGCTCTTGAGGGTCTTTAGCACCTCTTCATTCAGGTCTTTTCTGTAGTCCTCTATTGAATACTTTACCTCGCCGGCCAGTACCTGAAGAGGTGTAAATTCCCATTCCATAATTTTTCTACCTTATAAGTAGCATCGTCCGTATTTTAGTAGATAGGTTATATTATAGGTTTCAGCCGTGTCAAGTGGCGTGTGCCGCTGTGGCGTGTGCCGCTGTGTCAAGGAACAAAAACCTCCTGTGGGGGGATGTTATATTTAACTCATTGAAAATGTTATATTTTGATTTTGATATGCTTTACGGATGCTTTATGGTAGACAGGGACAGGTGCTTCATTCGGCGGTATCAAATTATATTTGATTAACAAGAGTGTCGGTATGTTGACTTTTTATTGCCTCCATGCATTCATAGGCCATGCCTATGTAATCAGAATTAATCTCTATGCCGACATATCTACGCCCTAAATTCAGAGCTACAACTGCGGTTGTCCCAGATCCCATGAATGGATCCAGCACTATCCCATCAACTGGACAACCTGCCAGAATCGGGGTCTTAATCAATTTCTCAGGGTATGTGGCGTAATGGTTCCCGTGAAATTTCTGCGTAGCTACTTTCCAGACACACCGCATGTTACGAGTAGAATGACCGGCAAGTATTTTTTGGAAATATGCGTTGATTTTATCATTATTGTATCCAGCGTAAGAAGACGCTTTACCCGCTGGATATTCGCAGGATTATCTATACGACCAATGTTATCGAGGGTTTCCATCGCCAGCTACGAAAGGTTACCAAGACCAAAGGGGCTTTTGCCACTGAAAATGCCCTCTTGAAACTCTTGTATCTCACTATTCAAAATATATCGGAGAAATGGACTCAGCCACAATGAAATTGGGGTCAGACAATTTCTCAGCTTGCTATTTTCTTCGAAGGGAGGTTACTACTGGACTTAGATGTTAAGGGCTAAAATCGGCCCTGACACAGTTTAGTTAACAGATCCGTTCCAAACCCGAAAACCTTCCAATACTACATTCATTCGTTGAGGTTGAAACTACAACTGACGAGGAAATCAGTGTAAGCCTAAAGAAATGGGATGAAAACCGTGCCAATAAAATATTCGTCTATGATGTAAAGTATTATCCCAGACGGCCAGAACCAGTGGATTAATTGATGATTTTTCCCCTGGCAAAATGGGCGATGCGCTGTGGCCGGTCATTCGAAATTGAGTTTTTTACTTAGAAAGAGTTTTTGGCAGATATCCACAACGCGCCGGTCATAGAGGGTTCCCCTGTTTTGAATGGCCTCGTCTATGGCACGGTTGATTCCCAGTGCGTCGCGGTAGGGTTTCCTTGATGCCATCGCCTCAATTACCTCGCAAACGGCCAGGATTTTTCCCTCTGTGCTGATTTGGTCTTCTTTTAACCCATATGGATAGCCGGAGCCGTCCATTCGTTCGTGATGTTCGGCAATCGTCCTCGTAACCGGCCAGGGGAAATCTACATTCTTTAAAATATCCACGCCGGCAAGGACATGTGTCTTGACTATGTCATACTCATATGAGGTCAGGGCCGATGGCTTGCTTAACAGCTCGGACGGGATGCAAATCTTACCAACATCGTGAACCGAGGCAGCTACGTGTATGCCCTCAATTTGAAAATCATCAAGGCCCATGTGTTTGGCAACGAGCGTGGCCAGCTTGGCGACCCTGCGCTGATGCCCTGCCGTAAAGGGGTCACGCATCTCAGTCATCGTTATAATGGCCGTGATGGCGCCATCGACGGTCTTTCGCAGCCTCTTTGCCGTCTCGTTCAGCAGGTCTTCGGCGGCCTTTTGTTTGGTTATGTCGCGGCTTACTACTACGGCATGGGTTACTCTGCCTTTTTGCCCATAATATGGATAGTAGGTGACATCAAGACACCTGCGCCCAAGGCTATGAAAGTTAAACCACGCCCGATAGTTAACCGCCTTGCCACAAAAACACTCATCCAGGTGTTTTTTTATGACGTTATAAAACAGCTCGGCACCCCATACCTGTTCAACGCTCCTGCCCGTTATATCATCTATTGACCTGCCGTGGGCCTTTACATAGACATCGTTTACCGCCTCGTACGTATAGTTTGAGTCTATGAGGGTCATAAATTCCCATGAGGTGTTGACTATGAACTCGAATTTCTTTGTCTGATCTTTTACGAGCGCCTCACAGGCCTTTTTCACCGTGGCAACCGCGCACCTTGTCCCGTCCAGCACTACGGTCTTTATGGATAGCTCTATCGGAATAGGAATGTCTTTATTGTCGACGGCCATCCACGTGAGATTTTGATTCAGTCCATCAGAAATAACGGCATTTTTAACTATTTCTACCTTTTTGGAGTCGTAGTGTTCCCCATAGGGGGCAAGCACCTGGAGGTTTAAGTGCAGGGCCTCCCCGGCCGTTATGCCAAATATGTTTTCAATGCCCTGGTTGGCCCCGATAAGCCTCCACAAGGGGTTAGCAACCCCCGGCATATTGGGGTTAGCAACCCCCGGCATATTGGGGTCAGCGCCCCCCGGCGCACTGCCGATTTCATATATCAACACCCCATCCTCCACACAGTTCAGCAGCGTACTTAACAGTGGAAACAGTGGGCCGGGTGTGCTTACCTGAGGCATTTCCATAGCTTTTCCCTTATAAATATAATATCAGATAATACCCTTTTCTAAGCCGGGCTATTTGTTATATAATATCACAGGGCCGCGATTGTCGGCAAGTTTGGTATTTTAGCACAGTTCACCTGAAGGGATGTATTAAAATGGAAAGAAGGTTGTACCCAAGGGCCGATGCCGATGTACTGATTAAGGTGCGCTTGCTTGCGCATGAGCGCCAGGCTGAGTACTTCTCTAAGATATACGATATGGCTGCTGTTGCCGACATTGCCTCCAGGAGCAACACAGCGAGTGATTCAGACCCTGAAGACATTACCCGGTGCATGGTTGACCTTCAGGAAAATGCTGATTCTATGGTAAAAATATTCTCAGGCACGGACAATGCGGATGGTTTTTGTGACCTGGCATATAAGCAAATAAATATAAGCAGCGGCGGCGTGCGTTTTTTTTGTGACACCATGTGTAGAATCAGAGACCTTGTCGAGCTAAGGGTGATTCTTCCTGTTCAACCCCCAGTACCCTTATATGTTTACGGCGAGGTAGTGAGGGTTCTGGAGACTGAAGACGGCTATGCCGTTGCCGTGGAGTTTATCGCCACAAGCGACGAGATACGCCGCGAGATAGTCCACTTCATAAATACACTGTTAGAAACAAAGTAACCGGCCCCGGCCCCTATCTGGGGATAAACATCATAATGCTGGAGGCATTTTCTTCACTCATTGCCTTGTTCATGGCACGAGCTAAGTTTTCCCGCGCAATCACCATGTTGGGATTTAAGCTGACTGCCATTTTGAGATATGGGATTGCCTCCTGAGTTCTTTTTTGCAGCATCAACGCAACCCCGATACCGTGATAAGCCGATGCGTGCATTGGTTTCATGCTGATTGCCCTGTTGTAGCTTTCTATGGCCTCATCCAGGCGGTTCAGTTTTATCAGTAAATTGCCAAAGTTAACATGCGCGGATACGTATATATAGTTTATCTGCAAGGCCTTTGTATAACTAATGTAGGCCTCGTTATACCTGTCGCTGTCACTATATGCCGCGCCTAAATGGTTGTAGGCCACATAGTTGTCTTTTGTAACCGAGATTGCACGCGTAAATAAGGTGACGGAGTTATGCCAGTAGGTGACCTGTTTTTTTGTATAAAACACGCACGCTATTATGACAGCGCATCCCAATGCCGCGGTTATTGCCCTGCCGGCACGGCTGTTGGTTATGGTATCCGGTATGGCCATCGAGATTATTATGAAAAGCCCGATAAACGGAATATACGTGTAACGGTCTGCCATTGCCGCAGTCCCCACCTGTACCAGGCCGATAACCGGTACAAGTGTGCCGACATACCAAAACCATCCGGTAAATATATATGGAAGCCGTCTGGCCATAACAATGGCTGCCGTAGTACCGGCAGCTATAAATAGTGCCCCCCCCACAATCTGCCACACGGGAAATGTCTCCTCAATTGGATATATTACGGCCGCATTTGTAGGATTAAACATCGTTACGGCATATTTCGCGTACGATACCAGGGCGTTTATTATACGTGATTTAAGGGGAAGAATCTCTGAGGAGACAACGGCCCCCCATGTCTTTTGCACATGATACGTCAGTGCGCTCGATGCGGCAGAAAGGACAAAAAATGGTACCTTCTCAAGCAATAATCTCTTTAGTCCGGTACCAGAATTGCCTCCGTCTGCCGGGATGCCGAACCCTATCCGCCCAAGCGGCCAGTAATCTAATAACAGCAGAACAAACGGAAGGGTTACCACCATGGGCTTGGACATCAGGCCGCAGATAAAACTAAACAGCACCAGTATGTACCGTACTGCCACCGGCCTTTCCGTGTAGTACGTATAGGCGAGCATTGTAAGTATCCAGAAAAAGCCGCTCAGGACATCCTTTCTCTCCGCAATCCACGCGACACTCTCCACATGCAGCGGATGCAGGGCAAACAGCGCGGCTATAAAACCGCTCCTCCAGGGGGATTTCGTCATGCGCATAAAGACGATAAACAATAATGCTGATGCCATTATGTGAATAATCACGGATGTTAAATGGTGTCCCGCTGGATTTAATCCAAATATCGTAACGTCTGCCATGTGAGAAATCCACGTAAGGGGAAACCAGTTGCCGTCATTAAAAGTTATAAAGGCCTGCCTGATGCCGTCTAATGTAAGGCCCCCCAGGACATGGCTGTTCTTTAAGACATAGGCATTGTCATCATAGGCGATAATGAAGTCGTTGCTTCGCACCCCGGCATACGCAAACGCAGCCATAACGGCGATTATTATTATTATAACGTCGGTGGTTTCCATTAATTTGTTCGATTTTTTATTTTCTGGCATTTTCAATCCTCTTAGTTATCCTGTAAGTGATTTCCATGTTTTATTAATCCCCTGTTTCCCTATTGTTTTGAGGCGCGTTTTGCGATAAGCGCCAGTGCGCCTGCTTTATTTTCTGCCGCTTCGGTGTAATCCGGGTTTACTGCCAGGGCCTTGTCGAACATCTTCAGTGCCCCTTCGGGGTCCCCGGCCAGGGCCATCACCACACCAATGCCATTGAGGGCACTAGGCAGCTCTGGTTCTATCTCGTTGGCCCTCCTGTACTTTTCCATGGCCTCGGCATACCTGTTTTGCTTTAGAAGGACATTTCCGTAGGCTACGTAGGATTTTACATATCCTGGGTCAACTCCTATGGCCCTCTTAAAGTACAGGGTTGCCTCGTCAGGTTTGCCTTTATTCATGAGTGCCAACCCCAGATTGTGGAGCGATTTACAGTCTGTGGGGTTTATTCGCAGGGCGCTTTCGTAGCTTTCAATTGCTTCGTCATACCTTCCCATCTCCGCGTACACTAAGCCGAGATTATAGTGGGCGACTATGTTGCCGCCAGTGGCGTCTATGGCATGTTTATACAGGGTGATGGAGTTGCTCCAGTGCTGAAGCTGCCTTTTTGAGGAGACTGTATAGAATATGATTAAAAGCACGGCCGCAGCGGCTATTATGCCCCTGCTGTGCCGTACTTTCTTCAACAATGCCGGCACACCGGCGGCGGCTATTATATACAGCCCCACCGAGGGCATATAGCTATACCTGTCCGCCATTGCCTGCCACCCTACCTGCACTAATCCGATAACAGGCACTAGTGTCCCGAAAAACCAGAACCAGCCCGTAAATAAGTACGGGAGTTTTTCTGCCTTCCATATCGCAACCATCCCGGCCAGGACTATTATGGCTGCCGCAAGGATTCCGGGCAGATGTGAGATTTTGGGCTGCATAAGGTATAGTATCGTAAGCTTATACGGCAATAGTGTGTTGTATATATACTTAACATAAGATATGGCGGCGTTTTCAAGGCGAAACCCAAAGGGCAGATTCTGAAGGGACACCATGGCTTCTCCACTTCTCTGGGCTATAATTGTCACAATGGACGACATGGCAGAGATTATAAAAAACGGTATCTTCTCTATTATCAACGCTCCAGGCGTGCGTTTGGCATAGATATCCAGCGGTGGAACCGGTGAGAGGCCGCTTATCCTGCCAAGCGGCCAGAAATCCAGCAACAGAAGCACAAAGGGAAACGTTACCGGCATAGGTTTGGCCATCAGTCCCAGAATAAAAAGTGCCGTGGTTAATATGTATACAGACACCTTTGGGCGCCTTGCATACCACACATAGCACAGCATCGCCGCTATCCAGAAAAACGTACTAAGGACATCCTTTCTCTCCGACACCCACGCAACACTCTCCACATGCGTTGGATGGAGGGCAAAGGCTGCGGCTATAAATCCACCCATCCATACACTGTCCAGTGCCCGCCGAAACAGTAAGAACAACAGAACAGAATTAGCCGTGTGGATAAGGACATTGTTCATGTGGTGCGGGCCGGGTCTTACTCCGTATAGCTCGACATCTAACATATGGGAAATCAGCGTCAGGGGAAACCAGTTGGAGTCATAAAAAGTTGTAAAGGCCCAGAGGATGTTGTCCCAACTCAGGCCGGCCTTGATTCGTTTATTTTCCGTAACATAAAGGCCGTCGTCGTAACTGACAAAATCAAACCCCAACACGCCGGCATAGACAAAGAGCGTTAAGAGGACGATACAGACGGCTGCTGCGTCGGCAGCGCCGAATGCCTTGTCCCTATGTTTATCGGCTTCTATGCCAGGCATGGCTCAGATAAAAGGCCCCGCGCTCTACAGGGACGCAAAACCGCTGCACCTGCCAGAGGCCGCTGTCAAATGGCGCCAGGCGGGCGGGCCGATTTTGTTGTTGAGTCAATGGGCCTCGTAGTCATCTTCTTGTTTTTGCATCGGAGGCCGGAGCCGTTCGGGTTTGGTGGAGTTGTCCTTACGCGCTTTATCCTTTTGGGGAATGTTTATTGAACTTATCGCCCCTGCCATTAACTCCTGCATGCTGTTGACCTTTTTATAGTCCTTCGGAACCTCGAACATTGATGCAGTTGCTGCCCCTATTTTTATATCCTTTATCTCCGTTACCACTACAAGGTCTTTACTGCCTGGCGCCACGGGTTTTTTCAAGTCGGACATCTTAATTTCATAGCGTATTATCAGTCCGCTCAGGTCTGTGGCCTCCCAAATGACGGCCTTGTTTTTTTTTTCGGGCTTGTCCTTTACATAGTAAACCGCTTCGGATTTTATGCACGGATGGCCGTCGATTGTTTCTTCCGCCAGCTTTTTCTTTTCAATCACGACGTCTGGGTTGTGTATCGAGGGTTCATCGTTAGGGTCGATTGGGTACTCATAGTACAACTTGTTTGGGATGTACAATGATATGTTTTTACTCGCACCAGGCAGGATTATTCCAGCCAGTCCTTTGATGCCAGGGCTTTCGGTGCGCATTTTCTCTCCCATGCGGGCAAACTCAATTGCGATACCTGTACCCATCATTACCATCTTCCCTGTAAAATTCTCCGGCGGGGCGGCATACGCTGCTGACCCGGCCATTATCGCCGCTATTAACAACGCAACAGTTAACGGCACCATGATAACTTTCTTTAGCATCTTCTTTTACTCCCTGATATATTTAATCTGTTAAGTTTGTTAATATTGCGGCCGGTACACGCCATGTGTGCCGGCCGCAAATGCTTATATCATTTGTTACTCAAGATCAATGGACTTTTTGGTCTTTTCCTTTCGGGAGGTGTCCTTGGCGTCGTAGGCTGACATGCAGCCGCTGTCTTTTTTCGTCAGTGAGCACTGCAGATACTCGGAAATCTCGATAATGCATGCCCTTATTGCCTTCCCCACAGGGGTCTTCTTGTGCTGGGACATGCTGCCTGAGAACAGCCAATATCCTCCGCTTACACCTGATGATGAGGACTTCGAGGTTGCCTCTACTGTCCTTGCGTCGACTACCTCGCCAGTTGTCGCGTCTATGACCTTTAAGTCTACGGCCATATATGCCTTTGCCTCAGACCCGCCAATATTAATGCCCGCAATGCCTATGCCCCCGCCCTGTCCCTCCGTATTTTCCTCGAAGGCCGACACTGTTGCCGCTATAAGATACTGCGCGCCTTTTATCTTGCCTATCTTTGCCTTCGTTGAAGGGTCTATACGTCCAGAGGCGCCCAGGTCCTGCTCGCCTATTACTGCGTCTATTTCCTTTCTCTCCAACACCTGAAACGACTTCGTACTCACGAGTTCCGAGGCCAGCATATCCTGGAGGTCGCGCCCGGCCCCGGCCGTCCACCATGAGGCACGTGTGTCGTTTGTAAATCTCAGGACTCCAAGCCTCGGTTTTTCCTGCGCATACGCGCTTATTACACCCGCGGCCATCGACAACAGCAACAATAGGGCCAATACAAATCTCTTCATAATTCTGTGTCCTCCTTTTGGTTTTACGGCGTTCAGTATTTTAGTGTGCCAGCCTTGTTATCATCATTTATACAGCACAACACGATTTGAATTATAGCATAAAGGGTTCTTTTTTTTCAACCACCGTGAAAACCCTGAATCCACCATCAAAATCAGAGGTGGCATCCATTTCAGGCTTTTGGGGGATTTTTTCCGAGGGGTTTAGGGTTTATTTCCTTGTGAGCCTCTTAATAAAAGAATATTAACAACCCGATCATCCCAATAAACCTACGTATATACCTTAAATTAACCCAATTCTCCTGATTATTTAAAAACCCTGTCATCCTGAGCGGCGAAGTATCTCATATCCCCTTCGCAGCAAATTAGTATAGCCGTCTTGTTGTCCTCTGAGGTATATTCCATAGAGATGTCTCCACAACAACATCCCTGCCGATGTTACGGGCAGCCTTGTGAAGGAGCCGTCTATGAGCGAGAGTTTTTGCGAAATATCGGAATTTCTAATGGCCTCTATAGGGCTTCTTGCCGTCAGTATCAGCGTCATAGTGGGTGTTATGGGATTTGTTTCCTGTAGTTGAACCTGCTCGAATACAAAATCCGTCTCGTTACAACTGGCGCGGGTGGAGCCGATTCCGAATTTCTGCCTGACGTCTTCATCTCTGAACCAATGGCGGTATCTCTGCACGTCCTCAAAGAAACAGCCAACAGCATAATGCCACTGCCGCGGCGTCCATATGTTCAGATGATAGGGAATCGCAAGGTTTCTCATTTTTAAGCCATCATCGGTAATCGGCGGAACGGCCAATAAAAACACCCCATCGGGCTTCAGGATTTTGGCAAAACTGTGCAGCGATAACCACGGGTTTGGTATGTGCTCCAGCACGTTTGAGCAGACTATGAAATCAATGGAATGCTCCTCAAAGCCGCTGATGTTTTGAATGTCCATTTCGTGGAACTTGAGATTTGGGGCGTTAAAGTGTTCTCTGGCAAGGCCAACAGCGCCAGGGCCGATCTCTATACCGTGTACAAATCCGGCACCGGACCTGGCCATGTAGGCCGAACCATAGCCCTCACCACAACCAGCGTCTAAGACAATTTTGTTTGCCGCGCGGCCCATCGCAAAGCGGTATATCGACAGGTGGGCGTAGTACATGTCATTTGGGGTCAGATGCGTTACCCGCTCACCAAAGTCGAGCAGGCCCCGGCATTTTTTTATTAACGCGCCCAGCCCCATTGCTGAACGTCAACCCTTTCTGAAGTGGCCGATTATCATCAACCCTATGCCGCATGTAAGGGCCATATCGGCCACGTTAAACGCGGGCCAATGGTATTTCCCGGCGTAAAAATCAAGGAAATCAACTACGGAGCCGACCGTCAGCCTGTCTGTCATATTCCCCGCCGCCCCGCCCAGTACAAATGACAGCGCTAACAGGTCTTTCTTTCCGAATATCAACAAGCCCAGTATTATTACCAGCACCACCACGGACAGCACAATAAACGGTGTATTCCCCCAGCTTTGAAACATCCCAAAGGCAGAGCCTCTGTTTCGCGCGCTCACGATGTTAAAAAACGAGGTGACGGGGATAGACTCGTGGAGGGTCAGTTTTTGTATTATAATGTATTTTGTGATTTGGTCAGCTATGAATACAAAGAGTGAGACGCCAAAAAAATATTTCTTCGCCGCGGGGTTGACGCTCATGGGTGGCTCATTTGCCCCATTACGTGGTAACATCTCTCGCAGACCTCCGGCTCACCGGCAAAACTCCCTACCGTGGCGCTGAAGTTCCAGCACCTGGCGCACTTCTGCCCATCTGCCCTTTCAACGGTGATAAACAGTTCAGGCAGGGTCTCCTCCGTGTGGGATTCCTCTCTGAGAGCTTCCGTTAAGGCACTCAGTGGCATGAGCCTGGCCTGAGATACGATTAGCAGCGTTGGCAATTCCGATTCATAGCATTTTAATAGTTCATAGTGCGTCTGGGCAGCGTAGAGCGTTACTTTGGCCTCAAGTGCGTTGCCGATGAATTTATCCTGCCGCCTCAACTCAAGGGCCTTGTTTACCGCGTCCCGGATTTTAATCAGGCCGCTTATGCGGCTATCCAAGGCGTCATCTATGAATTTTTCATCAGCAGCGGGAAACGGACTGAGAAACACGCTCTCTTCGTTTACCATTTTTTGGGTTTTCATTGATTGCCAAACCTCCTCTGCCGTGAACGTAAGAATAGGCGCCATAAGGCCTGTAATCCCTGCGAGTATCTGCTTCATCGTCCACTGCGCGGCCTTTCTCTCAGCCGAATGTGTGGCGCTTGTGTAAACCCGGTCTTTTATTATATCAAGATAAAACGAACTCATGTCCACGATGCAAAAGTTGTAAAGGGCGTGGAAGACCTCGTGAAAGTCAAAACTCCGGTATGACAGCGTGACGTTTTTAATCAGACGCTGGAGGCGGTTAAATGCCCAGCGGTCAAGCTCCGTAAGTGAATCTCCGGGGTCGAAGTTTGCGTGGAGGCCGTGGATATTTCCCAGCAGGAAGCGGCAGGTGTTGCGGATTTTCCTGTATGCCTCGGTAAGACGCTGGAGGATTTCCTTAGAGATTCTGATGTCATATTTATAGTCCTCGGAGGCGGCCCATAGCCTGAGAATCTCGGCGCCGTTTTGCTTTATAATGTCGTCGGGCGATATGACGTTGCCGAGGGATTTTGACATCTTCTTGCCCCTGCCGTCGACGACGAAGCCGTGTGTGAGGACGGTCTTAAAGGGCGCCTTGGCGCGCGTGGCCATTGAGGCAAGCAGAGAGCTTTGAAACCACCCCCTGTGCTGGTCACTGCCTTCGAGATACATATCGGCGGGCCATGTGAGATTTGTTCGTTTCTCAAGCACCGCCGCGTGGCTTACGCCTGAATCAAACCATACGTCAAGGATATCCGTCTCTTTAACAAACGTGCCGCTGCCGCATTTCTTGCATTTATAACCATCAGGGAGGAGTTCACCCGGGTCAAGTTGAAACCATACGTCTGAGCCGTGTTCTCTGAAACGCTCCACAGTTGAGTCAAGCACGGTTTTGTCAGTAACCGCCTCGCCGCAGTCCTTACAGAGGATGAGGGCAATCGGCACGCCCCACGAGCGCTGCCTTGAGACGCACCAATCGGGGCGGTTTTTCACCATCGCGTAAATCCGGTCTTTTCCCCACGCGGGGACCCATTGGACCTTGTCTATCTCCTCAACGGCGCGGGCCTTTAGGTTGCCGAACTCCATGGAGATAAACCACTGCTCCGTCGCGCGGAATATGACAGGTTTTTTGCAGCGCCAGCAGTGCGGGTAGGAATGTGTGATGGTGTGCTGCCTGATAAGGGCGCCGTTATTTTTAAGTATCTCAATGATTTCATCGTTTGCCGCAAAGACAAATTTCCCCGCGAGGCTGCCGGCCGCTGCCGTGAACTTGCCTCCGTCGTCAACGGGGACGTATATGTCGAGGCCGTATTTTATACCAGTACGGTAGTCGTCCTCACCGTGCCCCGGGGCGATGTGTACGACTCCGGTGCCGTCCTCTATGGTTACGAAGTCTCCGAGGACTACTTGAGAGAGTCTATCGATAAAGGGATGATGCGCCTTTAGGCCCTCAAGCTCTTTACCCTTTATTTGTTTAATTATTGTGCCGCAGATTTCTAACTCCCCTAGTTTTTCAAGTAGAGGCGCTGCGACAATGTAGTGAGCCTCCTTAGCGTCGACAACCGCGTAATCAACGTCCGGGTGGACGGCAAGGGCGAGATTAGCGGGCAGTGTCCACGGGGTAGTTGTCCATATGACGATAAAAATGTCTTTGCCGGGTTTATTCCCGAATAAAGTTTTGCAGCTGTCCTCAGCCAGTTTAAATTTAACGAATACCGAGGGTGATTGTTTCTCCGCGTATTCCACTTCGGCCTCGGCAAGGGCCGTAATGCAGGACGAGCACCAGTGGACGGGTTTCCTGCCTCTGTAGATGTAGCCATCTTGCACAATTTTAAAGAATTCCGCCACAATGTCGGCCTCATAGGCGAAGTCCATTGTGATATATGGGGAAGTCCAGTTTCCGAAGATACCGAGGCGAATAAACTCATCTCTCTGGATGTCGATGAATTTTTGCGCGTAGGAGCGGCAGTGGGCGCGTTTTTCGATTATGGAGACTGCGTGTTTCCTGGCCCCAAGTTCTTTATCTGCCTGATGTTCGATAGGGAGGCCGTGGCAGTCCCAGCCCGGGACGTATGGGGCATAGAGGCCGCTCATGCCGTGGAATTTAACGATGATGTCCTTGAGGATTTTATTCAGGGCGTGTCCGATGTGAATATGTCCGTTTGCGTAAGGGGGGCCGTCGTGAAGGATGTATGGGGTGTTGCCGCGGTTTTTATCCTCCAGTTTCGCACTGATTTCGTTATCTTTCCAGAAGGCCAGAAAATCCGGTTCCCTGCGGGCAAGGTTAGCCTTCATAGGGAAATCCGTCTCTGGCAGATTCAACGTGTCTTTATAGTCTTTTGCCATAACAGAAAAGCTAACACTCCTGGGCCGCAAAAGTCAATATTGAAAATTTGCATGTCAAGCCAAAGTAGAAATGTCCTATTCCTACCAAAGTAGAAACGTCCCATTGGGTTAATAATATAAGCCCACAGCCGGTCATGATGG
>PEAC01000080.1 GCA_002753305.1 Nitrospirae bacterium MYbin6 | reverse complement strand
TACGGGACGGCTGTCTTTTCACCTCCTTTCCGAATTTCACGTTTAGTTCAAGATATTATACTATTTTCCCAGCCTGTCTGCAAAATATATTGACAGTTGGGAAATAATCGCTGGCCAGTTCTTAATAGCCGCTGTCCACTTCTTACTCATATCCACTATGGCAAGGTAAAGAGTTTCAGTACAGCGCCGTCTGCCGGATGGAAATCCTTTCGAGGATGTTATTTCGAGTGAACGTACGCCGCGCCTGGAGCTGGACATATGGCGGCTTTATCTCCTGCTTCATCAAACACAGTGATATTTAGTTGCGTAGGACAACTGAAAACTGCTACGATATGGTGGATATGCCTGGGAGGTTAGCATGGATGAATACACAGAAACAATTAAAAAAGAGGTAGTCCTCGTAGTGGACGATACACCGGATAATCTTACCCTTATGAGTGGGCTTCTGAAGGACACATATAAGGTCAAGGTGGCAAACTCCGGCGAGAGGGCCTTGAAAATCATTAACTCCGAATCTCCGCCCGATTTGGTCTTACTCGACATTATGATGCCTGAGATGGACGGTTACGAGGTACTCAAAAGAATGCGGACAAATCCCGCAACGGCCGGCATACCGGTTATATACCTTACGGCCAAGGCCGAGGTGGAGGACGAACGCCTCGGGCTTTCCCTTGGGGCCGTGGACTATATTACCAAACCGGTGAGTCCGCCAATTGTGATGGCACGCGTCCGAAACCATCTTGATTTAAAAGCGATGCGCGACTTTCTGAAGCAAAAAAACGAGTTTCTCGAACAAGAAGTGAAGCGGCGCACTGAGGAGGTCTCAGCCATCCAGGATGTTACCATTCTTGCCCTTGGCTCGCTTGCCGAGACACGCGACAGCGACACCGGTAACCATATCCGCCGCACACAGTACTATGTCGCCGCTCTGGCCAAACACCTTAGCGCCAATCCCCGCTTCGGATGGTTTCTGACTAGCAAGAACGTCATAACGCTGTTTAAGATTGCCCCGCTTCATGACATCGGCAAGGTGGGTATCCCCGATAAAGTCCTGCTAAAGCCCGGCAAGCTCGACGACGATGAGTATGCCATTATGAAGTCCCACACCGTGCTGGGAAAAAAGGCCATAGAAGAGGCAGAGAAACGCCTCGGTACGGAGGTGGAATTCCTCAGATATGCAAAGGAAATCACCCTCTCACACCATGAAAGATGGGATGGGGCAGGATATCCCGACGGACTCTCCGGTGATGACATACCCATCTCGGCGCGCCTTATGGCCGTTGCCGACGTCTATGATGCGCTTATCTGTAAGCGTGTATATAAATCCCCGATGACGCATGAGCAGGCGAAAAAAATAATCGTCGACGGAAAGGCCACACAGTTTGACCCCGACGTAGTGGATGCCTTCGTGGCTCTGGAGGAGACTTTTATCAAGATAACCAAACAGTTTACGGACGAGAAGAATCAACCATCCGGTTAGACCGGCCAGATAATTTTCGACGATTAAGAGGCTTATACCTGGGGGCTTTCAGACACAGTTTATGATATATTGGATTTTAATTATGGCTGCCGCCATAATAATAGGCTCATGGCTCTGGCTTCTGAAATCACTCAGGGACAGCAATGCCAAACGTGAATGGGCAGAGACTGCCCTAATGGATTCAGAAGAGAAATCACACCTGATTGAAAATCAAACGCGGCTGGCCGAAATCGGCAAGGCACTGCAAACCTGTAAGGCCTACGCCGATTTTGGCAACACCCTTACCTCAGAGCTGGGTACAGCTATGGGCCTGGCATATGGCGCTTTCTATGTGAGCGATAAGGCACATACAAGTTTGCAAAGGTTCGGCGGCTATGCCTGTGAGGACATTGGCAACGGCCCCATATTTGCCTGGGGACAGGGACTTGTCGGACAAGCCGCGCTTGACAGGCAGCCCATCTCCCTGGAACTTCCCACCAGTGGCAGCATTGCCGCGATTATTGGCATAGGCTCTATTGCCATCAGATATGTCTACCTTGTGCCGGTAGTACACAGAGGCGAGGTGCTGGCCGTTATTGAACTTGGCTCTCTGGGGACGTTCGACGAAAAACAGAAGGCGTTTCTTGACGCCCTGCTGCCCGTAGTAGCTATGAACATGGAGATTCTGTCGGCAAATATCGAGACCCGTGAGCTGCTCACAGGCAGCAGACCTTGCCACATCGGAATCTCTGCTAAAGGCGCGCGGTGACGATTTGGAGGCAAGTAATGAAGCCGCCGAAGCTGCAGGGCAGCGGTTTAAAATGCTCTTCAATGCCTCGACTACCGCACACATCATTATCAACGGTAACGCTGAGATAGTTGACTGCAACGATTCCTTGCTGAATTTGCTGAGCTATCAATCTATTGATCCTATACATGGCAAGCATCCGGCAGCCCTGGCGCCGACATTGCAACCGGATGGCCGTAATTCATTGGAGAAAGGCAACGAGATGGTCGCTATTGCAATCGAACGTGGGCATCACATTTTTGAATGGTGGTGTCAGAATAGCCGTGGTGAGGCAATCCCTGTGGAGGTCACTATTGTACCTGTGAAGATAGACGGCCAACCCCACTTGATGGGCATGTGGCATGACCTGCGTTCACGGTTTGAGATCGAGCGTAAGCTGCGTGAGTCCAAGGAAATAGCCGAGGACGCAACCAGGATGAAATCTGATTTTCTTGCAAATATGAGCCACGAAATCCGCACCCCTATGAATGCCATCATCGGCATGTCCCACCTGGCCCTGCAGACCAATCTCGACGCCAAGCAGCGCAACTACATTGAAAAGGTCGAATCTGCCGCAAGTAATCTGCTTGGCATCATAAACGATATACTGGACTTTTCCAAGATTGAAGCTGGTAAGATGCAGTTTGAACGAACGGATTTCTACCTTGAAGACGTCATGGACCACCTTGCCGACCTCTCCGTGATAAAGGCCCAGGAGAAGGGTTTAGAGCTGCTGTTTGACGTAGGGACCGACGTTCCCACGGCCCTGGTAGGCGACCCTCTGAGGTTGGGGCAGGTGCTGGTTAATCTAACCAATAATGCCGTTAAGTTTACTCAACGGGGTGAAATCACTGTAGGAGTACACCGCGCAGCCCTTGAGCCTGGGGGCGTGCGGCTGCGTTTCGATGTGACAGACACAGGGGTAGGACTCACCGAGGCACAGTGCAATAAATTATTTAAGGCCTTCTCTCAGGCAGATAGCTCGACCTCACGAAAGTACGGGGGCACTGGCCTTGGGCTGACCATCAGCAAGCGTTTGGTGGAGATGATGGACGGAGAGATAGGCGTTGATAGCACTCCGGGTGTTGGCAGCACGTTTCACTTCACGGCAAAATTCGGCATGCAAACCGAACAACGCAAGCTCTCTGCCACAGCTGAAGAAGTACACGGACTGCGCGTCCTGGTGGTAGACGATAACTCAAGCGCCCGTGAGATATTACACTCCATGTTGGTATCGCTGAAATTCGACGCATCCACCGTAAGCAGCGGGGCAGAGGCCATTGCCGAACTCCAACAGGCACAGGCTGAACACAAGCCCTACGGGCTGGTACTGATGGACTGGATGATGCCGGAAATGGACGGCGTGGAAACCATAGAGCGAATACGCTCCGACGCCAATCTATCCCATACGCCGGCCTTTATAATGGTAACGGCCTACAGCAGGGATGAACTGCTTAAACGGCTGCAAGGCGCTAAAATCGACGGTCTTCTGGTCAAGCCGGTAAGCCCGTCAACCATGCTTGACAGCATTCTCGACTCATTTGGCAAGACTGTCGTCCAGCGTCCGCGCAAACAACAAAGACAGACTGATTACAAGGATGCGCAGAGGCTCATAAGAGGAGCATACCTGCTGCTGGTTGAGGATAACGAGGTCAATCAGGAACTGGCGCTGGAGATCCTTCAGGACGCGGGAATACGTGTTGACGTTGCCGGCGATGGCGCCGAGGCTGTAGAGAAGGTTAAGCTATCGGCCTACGACGGCGTTCTCATGGACTGCCAGATGCCTGTGATGGACGGCTTTGAGGCCACGCGCAAAATCCGTGAGGATGAGCGTTTTGCAGACCTCCCTATACTTGCCATGACTGCCAACGCCATGGCCGGAGACAGGGAGAGATGTATAGAGTGTGGTATGAACGGCCATATCTCTAAACCGATAGATATCGGGCAGCTCTTTACAACGCTGGCGCGCTGGATTAAGCCGAAGGCACCCGCTGTCCAATCAAACGGCGCAATTGCCCTGTCAAAAGACGACGCCTTGCCAGATATCCCCGGCATTGAAACAGACAAGGCCTTAACACGCGTAGGCGGAAATGCCAAACTTCTACGTAAATTAATCATACGTTTCAGTGAGACACAGGCCGACGTGATAACACGGATAAAGGCAGCCCTGGACATTAACGATACTGTAACGGCAACCCGCGAGGCTCACACGCTAAAGGGGCTGGCGGGAAATATCGGGGCCGCGGAGATGTTCGATTTAGCGGCTATATTAGAGGGTATTCTGAATAAATGCGAAACTGATGGCCTGCCACAGGCGATGGAAGATGTTGACAGGGAACTCAGGGACTTGCTGAGAAGGATTTCCGTGGGGATGCCGCGTGAGACCGAAGCGACAAGGCCTGAGGTTGGGCTGGACATGGAGGCGCTTACCTCCGGCCTCAGACAACTTGCGGCCCTGCTGGTGGATGACGACTCACAGGCCGCCGATATGATAGACGCCGTTGTAGACCAGCTCAAATCCGCGGGCCACGGTGATGCTGCAAAGAGGGTGCAGGCAAGTATCGCAAGTTTTGACTATGAAGAGGCCCTATCCAGACTGAGAGAAATTGCACAATCCCTTGGGGTATCCATATGATATGGTTCAAAGGAGCAGCGTGCATGGCAATAGTGCTGATGTGCGGCTTTTATACGAAACCAGGATTTACAGCGATTGCACCCGATAATGTGACGACAGAGCTGACCGCTGAGGAGAAGGCATTCCTCAAGGGCAGGAAGATACGTTTAGGTGTGGACTCAGCCCGCCCGCCGTATGAGTTCATAGACGAAAAAGGTGTTTATTCCGGTATGAGTGCCGGATTCATAGAGACCTGCGCAAAGCGCCTCGGTATTGAAATTGTCCTGGTTCCCGGCCTTAATGTCGGCGCTGCCATAAAGAAACTGAAAGAGGGTGAGATAGACGTAATTCCGAAGATCTCGCCCGACCCCGAGCGTGCAAAGGACATCATATTTACCAGGCCCTACTCCACGTTTGCCGCGGTTATCGTCACCCGCCAGAATGTTCGATACATAAGCGGGATGGATAACCTGGACGGCCTCAAGATTGGCGTCTTAAAGGGCCTGATAGTTGAGACACGCATCAAGCGCGACTATCCGAATTTGCCGCTTATGCCGCAGCCCGACATACGCACCGCACTGTTGGAGCTTTCCGCTGGCAGACTTGATGTGTTAATAGATAACATGGCCATCGTATCTTATAACATAGACCGGCTCGGGTTAAATAACCTTAAAATCGCGGGGCAATCCCCCTACCACTATGACATGGCCTTTGGCATAAGAAAGGACTGGCCGCTCCTTGCCTCAGCACTGGATAAGGCCTTAGCAGGCATATCAAAGCAGGAAAAGACCGCAATCATGGGTAAGTGGCTAACCGTTGAATATCAACCGGGGATTAACTGGCGGGTGTTTGGCCCGATAGCCGGAGCACTGCTTGTGATAATCGTCTTTATAATCATATGGAACCGGAGGCTGAGGACTGCTGTTTCTCAGCGGGAGGAAATTCAACGGCAACTAAAGGAGTACGCCCGGGAACTTGAGTCCAGCGCCGCCATAAAATCGCAGGTTGCCGAAATCTCCTCCGCGCTTCAAAAGACAATGGACTTTGAGGAGCTGGCGCACCAGCTTCTCTCCCATGCGGCGCCAATTGTTGGAGCGGCCTATGGGGCGTTATACGTTTATGGCAAGGATGAGGGTCTCTTGCGCCAGGCAGGAGGCGGCTATGGCTGCGTTGTAAAGGACAAGAGTTTTGCCATAGGGCAGGGACTCGTAGGGCAATGTGCATATGACAAGGAACCGATTACGGTAACCACCCCAAGCGGTACGGACATTGTTATCAAATGGGGGATGGGTGAGATGCCACCCAATGTGATTATCCTTCTGCCTGTCATACAAGCAGGCAATGTACTGGGGGTTATAGAACTGGCGGGTATGGCTGCCTTCAGCACAGAGGCCATGGAGTTTCTCGATGAGCTGATGCCCATAGTCGCGGTAAATATCGGGATCCTTAACAGGAACCTGCACACCAAAGGCCTCCTTGCGGCGACTCAACAGTTAGCCGATGAACTGAATTCCCAGAAAAACATCTTGAAGGAAACCGAAACATGGTACCGTGACATCATCGAATCCGCCCCGGATGGAATAATTGTAGTGAATCAGGCAGGGGAAATAGTTCTGGCCAATTATAGGGCAGACAAGATGTTTGGTTATGAGCATGGTGAGCTCCCTGGTATAAACATAGATATGCTGGTGCCCGAGGCCATACGAGCACAGCACGGTCAAAAGCGTGATCTGTTTTTTAAGACAAAGGCAACGCACCGTCTGGGGACAGAGAAGCTCATTACGGCGGTACGCAAAGACGGCACGAAGTTCCAGGTGGAAATAGGCCTCTCGGCGCTGCGTGAGGCAGGCCCAAGGGGGATATGTGTCTGTGCCTCGATAAGAGAGCTTTCATCGACAGGGCAGTAACTGCATTTTAATCCCATTTTTTGAACTTTACGAGAAAATATTTCGCTCTAATTGTGTATCTGTAACTTTTGTTCAGCAGTTTTGTTATAATAGCCAAATGTCGGCAGGATTGGCAGCTTCTATAAATAATGCTCTCATGAAGGAGTAAGTCTGTGTCAGTGTTGATTATTAAAAATATAGATAGTGAAGGGCCTGGTACGATAGAAGACTATCTGAAGGAAAAGGCCATGCCATACCGAATCGTTAACATTGCCCATGAACCAGTGCCAAACCCAGACAGCTGCCACACGCTTGTCATCATGGGCGGCCCCATGAGCGTAAACGACCCCGACGATTATCTCAAAAAAGAAGAGGAGATAACAAGACGCTTCATAGACAAGGGACAACGGGTGCTGGGCATATGCCTTGGGGCGCAGATGATAGCAAGGGCACTGGGGGCCAGAGTATACAGGGGAAGCGAGCCTGAGATTGGCTGGTACAAAATCAACGCTACCGGGGCAGGAATGGCGGATGTGGCATTGTCAAGGCTTGCAGATAAAAATACCACTGAACTGGTTGTCTTTCACTGGCATGGAGAGACATTTGACCTGCCCGAAGGCGCAGTGAGGCTTGCCTCCAACACGCCCTATCCAAATCAGGCGTTTAAATATAAAAAGGCAGTCTATGCACTTCAGTTTCACATAGAGGTAAACAAGGAGATGGTCTACGATTGGTTGAAAAACGAGGCTGTCGATATGGCAACGCTCAGGACAGAGACCGAGGCGATCTATGAGTCTTACTCGGCACGCGCGCGTGCGTTTTACGATGAGTTTTTTCATATATAAAATTAAGGAGGGCCACAAGTGAAAAAAATTGAAGCAATAATAAAACCGTTCAAACTTGACGAGGTCAAAGACGCCATTAACGCAATCGGCGTACAGGGCATGACAGTCGTCGAGGTAAAGGGCTTTGGAAGGCAGAAGGGACACACAGAGCTATACCGGGGTGCCGAGTACGTTATTGACTTCATCCCTAAGATTAAAATAGAACTGGTGGTTGCGGATAACATGGTAGATAAGGTTATCGCAACGATAGAAAAGACGGCAAAAACGGGGAAAATAGGTGACGGAAAGATCTTCGTGTATAACATTGAGGAGGCCATGAGAATAAGAACAGGTGAAAGAGGCGAAACTGCCCTTTGATAAACTACACTACTATTAACACAGGAGGTTAACAAATGACACCCAAAGATGTACTAGCGTTAGCAAAGAAAAACGAAGCAGTAATGGTAAACCTGATGTTTGTCGATTTCCCCGGTTCATGGCAGAATTTCTCCGTACCCATCGGGCAGCTTACGGAAAAGTCGTTCGACGAGGGATTTGGATTTGACGGCTCATCAATAAGGGGCTGGCAGGCGATAAACGCCTCAGACATGCTGATGTTGCCCGACCCGACAACGGCCATGATAGACCCCTTCAGGCAACACCCCACGTTGGATATGATATGCAACATATCAGACCCGATAACCAAAGAGCCATATAGCCGCGACCCACGCTACATAGCCCAGAAGGCACAGATGTACCTGAAATCCACCGGCATTGCCGACACGGCATACTTCGGGCCGGAGGCGGAGTTTTTCATCTTTGACGACATACGCTACGACCAGACGTCACACAGCGGCTACTACTACATCGATTCAAAGGAGGGCATCTGGAACTCAGGCAAGGACGAAAAGCCCAATCTTGGCTACAAGCCGCGCTATAAGGAGGGGTACTTCCCCGTGTCTCCGAATGACTCAATGGAAGACCTGAGAACGGAGATGGTCATAATGCTTCAGAAGTGCGGCATTGAGGTAGAGGCACAGCACCACGAGGTGGCAACGGCCGGGCAGGCGGAGATAGACATGAGATTCTCACCTCTTGTAAAGATGGCCGACTGGCTGATGATCTTTAAATATGTGATTAAAAACGTGGCCTTTAAAAATGGCAAGACCGTAACCTTTATGCCTAAACCACTGTTTCAGGACAACGGCTCAGGGATGCACGTCCACCAAAGCCTGTGGAAGGGCGATAAGCCGCTGTTTTCCGGAAAGGGATACGCCGGACTCAGCGAAATGGCCCTCCACTACATTGGAGGAATCCTCAAGCACTCAAAGGCAATAGCGGCCATAACAAACCCGACGACGAATTCATACAAGAGACTGGTGCCGGGATTTGAGGCCCCTGTGAACCTGGCCTACTCGGCGCGAAACCGTTCCGCCTCGATAAGAATCCCGATGTACTCATCTTCGCCAAAGGCAAAACGCATTGAGGTGAGATATCCCGACCCATCGTGTAATCCATATCTGGCCTTCTCCGCAATGCTGCTGGCAGGAATAGATGGAATAGAAAACAGGATAGAACCGGGCGAGCCGTTCGATAAGGACCTCTATGACCTCGAGCCGGAGGAGTTGGCCACCGTGCCGCAGATGCCGGGAAGCCTTGATGAGGCATTGAACAACCTTGAGGCCGACCATGAGTTTCTGTTAAAGGGCGACGTATTTACGGAGGATGTCCTGAAGACCTGGATAGCCTACAAGTGGGAAAAAGAGGTCGATGCCATGAGACTCAGGCCGCACCCGTATGAGTTCTATCTGTACTATGACGTTTAGACATTTATGATATATAAGAAGTGGTAGTAGTAGGGGTAATAGGAGGACGGGACGTAAGTCCATGGCACCTTGCGGAGGCCGAAGAGACGGGCAGGCTGGTGGCCTTAAGGGGCGGCCTGTTGGTTTGTGGAGGCCTTGGAGGTGTCATGGAAGCGGCCTGCAAGGGCGCAAAAGATGCCGGAGGCCTTACCGTCGGGGTATTGCCCCAGGGGGATAGGTCGTATGCCAATAAATACGTCGATATCCCGATAGCAACGGGAATGGGTACGGCAAGAAACGCCATAATAGCACAAACCGCGGACGTGCTTATTGCCATTGGCGGCTCCTACGGGACGCTCTCGGAGATTGCCTTTGGCTTGCAGTTCAATAAGCCGGTAATAGGGCTTGGGACATGGGATATTGAAGGCGTGGCAACCGCGAAGGCCGCGTCCGAGGCCGTTGAGCGGGCATTTAATTGTTGCAGATAAATAACGCTAAGCCGTATGCAAATGAGTAACAACCATCCTGTTTAACAAAATCATAATGGTTATTTTAATCCTCAAGCACATCTTTGATATTAACTTGCAGTCCCTCAATGACCTTAGACGTAACCACTCCCTCACCTTCGGCATAGGAATAGAGCTTATACTTGCCTTCCTCAATGGTAAAAACTTCGCATATTTTAAGTTCTGGTATGATTATCCAATATTCCAGTACGCCGTATTTCTCGTATATCTCTTTTTTTATATTAATATCCCATCGGAATGACCCTTGTGAAACAATCTCACAGACCATATCCGGTACGCCTCGTATCCAATCCTGAATGATTGCCGTGTTATTTTTCCTGATAAACAATATATCAGGCTGAAGCCTGTTTAAGCCTTCCTCAAGGATTACGTCAAGTGGAGAGAACAAAACGCGGCCTAAGCCTTTTTGTGTTACATGCCTGTCCACTTGTCTAAAAAGATTACTACTGATTATCTGATGTTTACTAAAAGGGCTTGGCGACACAACCTCCTCCCCGTTGATTATCTCCGTTAAATCAAAATCTCGTTCAAGTGTAAGTGTTTCCATAATGATATTCTACCATCAAACTTAAGGGTTTGTCTAAATAAATCTGTCCCTGTCCCCAAAGGGTCAAGGTATAAACTCATAGACCCCTTTAATTTCGACTTGCTTAGCTTTTGAGCCTTCGCCTTTGAGGATTTTTATGTCAGATTTTTTTATCTTTCCCTGGGTCTTTGCGATGTGCTCACGGAGTACCTCTATAAGCATCCGGTTGGCCTCCCCCTCTACAGGCGGGGCGGTTAGTTTTATCTTTAGCTCATTATTTGATATGCCGGAGATTTCAGTCCTTGATGACCGTGGGATTACGCGTATGTTTAATATAATGCCAGTTTGCGTCCTGCGGTAAAATGAGTCCATTGCGTGTGAGCGGCCTGTCAGAGTTTGTCCATCGCCTGTCTTATCGACCTTTCCTTCTTCGACAATACACGGGGATTTCCTTTCTTTTTCAGTGTGGGCAGATCGTCTTCGTTGCCGGCGTCCTTAGCGTACATTATCATGGTTGCCGAATTGCCCGGATATAATCTCTGGAGGAAGTCCTCGCTCCTTACCGGGGTACAGTTTTTTGACCACGCAAATGACACAATGTCCCTGTCAGAACTTACCACGATATAATTTACACCGGCAGCGCCTGTGATTTCCTTTATTACGTCATCGGCGCTTTCTCCACGCCCGGAGTATATCACGGTTAACCCCATGGTCACCGTACGGGTTCTGTTATAGCCGTCCTTTATGCCGTCAAAGACGACTGTTACGTCAAGGCCCTTGCGTCTCCCATAATTTGACAAGTCCCTTATGAGTCTTGCCCTCTCTGCCTTAAGGTCATTGTGGGCCGTACCGATCAGGTTATATCCGTCTATGATTATCTTTGCCGCCATCAGTTTCCTTTCTACCAGGCATATAATAATGGACTCGTTAGGCAAAGTCAATTTAATAATTGCCATTTTATTATTTATAAGTTGACAATTTGGGGCGTAAAAATTAAAATACCTCATATGGCCAAAACAAGTATTTTAGTGTTGTCTGTGGATGGCTCCGTTATAGCCTCTATTAGCAGCACGTGGACGGCAATCGGAGAGTGTGGGATTCTCACCTCCGGGACAATTGATGAGGCATTGAATCTCTATGTCGAGAACAGGCCCGCGCTGGTTATACTTGATGAAGACGGCACGTTTGCAGATTTCCCCGCGGCTTTACTGGCCCATGCCAGGGCAATTCCCTTAAACGACGCCCCCCTGGCCCCTATAGTTGCCCTGACGGCTCATCAGTCCAGCGAAATATGCGAGCGATTCTTTCAGGCAGGCATTGACATATTTCTGAGAAAACCCATAAACATGTACGAACTCAAAGGAATAGTAAGGCACACCGCCGAACTCTCCAGACTAAAAGCCATAGCCATGAAACACGACCCCCTTATGACCCTGATGGATAACATCCCGGACTCAATCTATTTCAAGGATTCTAAAGGCAGATTCGTCCTGGTCAATGAGGCCAAGGCATCCCACTCCAAGACCACGCCGAAAGAAATGATAGGCAATACAGATTTTGACTACATGCCAGAAGACGAGGCCAGGGCCGCTGCCGCCATGGATGAAGAGATCATGAGTGCCGGCAGCGCAATCGTTGGAAACGTCGAAAAACACACGCGTAAAAACGGCCAGGAGGTCTGGGTCTCGGCAACAAAAATCCCTTGGGCTAACGCCGATGGCCGCATCATAGGCGTAATCGGCATATCGCGCGATATAACAGACATGGATAAGGCAAAAAAAGTCCTCGAAAAACGCATCGAGCAGCGTACATTGGAGCTAACCCGCTCAGAGGAACAGATAAAGCAAAACTACGAGATACAGCGCGTCATAAACTCGGTACTCAGCATATCAATAGAGCCTATATCAATGAAAGAACAGCTTGCGCGTGTCCTTGAGCTGATACTCTCCATCAAGTGGCTTTCGTTACAGTCAAAAGGCTCTATATTCTTATATGACGAGCAGACCTCAACCCTTATCATGGAGACGGAACGAGGCCTGTCGGATTATTTGAAAGAGGTATGCAAAAACGTCCCTGTTGGGAAGTGCCTGTGCGGCCTGTGCGCCCAAAATCGTGATATTGTCTTTGCAAATGAACTTGACGAATGCCACCATGTCCACTATGAGGGCATGTTAAACCATGGACACTACTGTGTGCCGGTGATGATAGCCGACAAGCTCCTTGGTGTGATAAATCTGTATGTCGACGCCGGGCACAAGAGAAACGAGATGGAGGAGGCATTTTTACGGGCAGTTGCCGACACCACGGCCGGTATAATCGAGCGAAACCGCACGGAGTCCGAAAAACACAGCCTTCAGGAGCAGCTTACGCAGTCCGAGAAGTTATCCGCCCTTGGGAGGCTCTCCGCAAGCGTGGCACATGAAATCAGAAACCCCCTGGCAGCGCTTGGAGGGTTTGCCCGTCGGCTGCTTAAGAGAATTACTGACGGTACAAAAGAAAAAGAATATGCCGAGATTATTTGCAGTGAATCCACCAGGCTTGAGATCATACTAAAAGACATCCTGTCATACTCCAAAGGGGCAACCCTCAGCCTCACCGCGCACGACTTAAACGACATCGTCAGGGATTCGCTGACGAACTATGATGAGATATGCAGGGATAAGTCCATTGACCTGCAAAGCGCACTTGGCGTTATCGAGCCGATTCATGTCGACAGAGGGCAGCTCCGCCAGGTAATCGACAATCTCATATCCAACGCCATTGACTCAATGGACTGCAAAGGTTTCATAAAGATCAGCACCGGCATGGCCACCAAAGACGATAAGCCGTTTGCCGTCATACGGGTGGCAGACTCCGGTTCGGGAATCCCGCCGGACAAGCTGAAGATGGTGTTCGAGCCGTTTTTCTCGACAAAGGAAATGGGGCGCGGCACGGGGCTTGGGCTTTCCATCAGCAGAAAGATAATCGAAGAGCACGGCGGGAGTATCATAGCTATAAGCAAACTGGGGGAAGGCTCGGTCTTTTCCGTATTTCTGCCATACTAGTACTTAAGACACAGTAAACTGCCACAATAATTATCTCTAAAGGAGGGTATTTACAATGAAAAGCATCAAAGGATCAAAGACAGAGCAAAACCTGCTTGCCTCATTTGCCGGCGAATCACAGGCAAGAAACCGCTACACGTACTTTGCCTCCGCCGCGAAAAAAGAGGGCTACGAACAAATAGCGGCAATATTTACAGAAACGGCTGAAAACGAAAAAGAACACGCCAAGAAATTCTTCAAGTTTCTTGAGGGCGGCATGGTAGAAATAACTGCCTCATATCCGGCCGGCACAGTCGGCAATACTGCGGATAACCTCAGGGCATCGGCCGAGGGCGAGCACGAGGAGCATACGTTGTTATACCCGGAATTCGCGAAAATTGCCGATGAGGAGGGGTTTAAGGATGTGGCGTCTGCCTACAGGGCAATTGCGGACGTTGAGAAGCAGCATGAAAAAAGATACCTTGCCCTACTGAAAAACATAGAGGAGGGCACAGTTTTCACCAGCAAGGAGCCGGTAACATGGAAATGCCGAAACTGCGGCTATGTGGCAGAGGGCACGAAGGCCCCCGATAAATGCCCGGCCTGCAACCATCCGAAGGCGTATTTTCAGATTGAAGAGGAGAATTACTGATCTGGCCGCCGGCGCTTAGTCTTTGAATATCTTATGGCAGTTGACGCAGCCGTCGAGGAGAGTTTTCGTAATCGACAGCATGTCGCCTTTATTGTCCTTGCGCGCGGCGGCTGCCAACCTCTCCAGGTTGTTGTGAAATGCCTCGTCCATTTTGACAAACTCGCCGATGCGCTTCTGGTTTTTAGGTATTTTCACCTTGCCTGAGTGAATACCCTCATGTGTACGTTGCTGAGTTCCGTGCATAGGCTCAAGGGCGCTGGCTACCCTGTGTCCATTACCAACGGCAACGGCTGAGACAACATCCATAAACACCCTATCCAAAAGCACCATCTCATCAATAAGCGGATTATCCCCCGGCGCGGCCTGGACACGATAAGGCAGCACAAACCAACTGCTGATTAACAATAAAGCCAAAATGGAAACTGCCACAGTTATGACGATATTATGTCTCTTGTTCAAATCAAACCTCCATTCAATAGTTTACTACTAAAACCTGGGGATATTATAGCACAGTGGGACAACTAATATAACTAATCGCCCAGTTTTGCAAATCTTAAAAACACGGCAACTAGGGCATGTTGACTCTCAGGTCGTAGGTTCCTACTGCTACTTCTGCGGCCAACCCCATATCCCACAGCAGCCCTGTCACCTTTGATTTTGCCTTTTCTGGAATCATAAGGGTGAGCTTTACCCCTTTTTGCGATATGGCCTTCCAGTGTTTTGCCCTTTCGGCGTTTATTGACTCGTCGGTTTCAACCTCTACTACTGCCATCGCCATGCCGTAGTTTTTTAGTATCAGGTCCGGGTAGAATCCCTCGAACTCATACTTGTTCTCCCCATCAAGGTTATAGCTTATCTCGGTGTATTGCCTTGACAGCCTGTTTTTTAAGTGCGTTACGAGCCAGTTATGAAAGACCTTTTCCGATTCCATATTTTCTCACCTTATATCCCATTTGCCTGGGGCTTATGCCCAGTAATTTTGCTGCCCTGGCATGTATCCAATCGGAGACGCTGAGGGCATTGATTATTCTCTCTTTTTCAGCCTGGTAGAGGGGCATGATTCTGTTGTCGTATTCGGCAGCGGAGGCCGATTCCCTTATGTTAATCGGCAAGTCCTGTGTTTGTACTTTTTTACCGGTTGACATGATGACAAGGCGCTCTATTGTGTTCTCAAGTTCTCTGATGTTGCCCTGCCACTGGTATCGTGCCATAGTGCTTATTGCCTCCGGTGAGATTTCCACACGTGTTGAGTTTTCATTGTTGAACTTTGCCAGGAAACAGGCAACTAGCTCGCCTATGTCCTCCTTCCTGTCCCTTAACGGCGGCAGAAACATCGGCACTACGTTAAGCCTGTAGTAGAGGTCCTCTCTGAACTTCCCCTCTCTGACCAACTTTGGGAGGTCTTTGGCCGTGGCGGCAACCAGTCTTACATCTACCGTTATCGTCTTTTCCGAGCCTATCCTCTCAAACTCCCTTTCCTGAATAACGCGGAGGATTTTTGGTTGAAGCCCCAATGACAGGTCCCCGATTTCATCAAGGAAGATTGTGCCCTTGTGGGCAAGCTCAAACCTGCCCCTGCGTATGGCCGTGGCCCCTGTGAAGGCGCCCTTTACATGCCCAAAAAGCTCGGTCTCAAGCAGGCCGTCAGGTATTGCCGCACAGTTTAGCTTGATAAATGGCTGCATAGCGCGCGGGCTCATGTAGTGGATGGCCTTGGCTATCAGTTCTTTGCCCGTGCCGCTTTCTCCTGTTATCAGCACCGTTGCCTTCGAGCGGGCTACCTTGTGCACGGCCTCAAACACCTCCTGCATTACAGGCGAATTCCCTATGGCATTTTCTATCCGGTATTTGCCCTTAAGCTCAATTTTCAGCGTATCGCGCTCGGCTATCAAATCCTGCATCTCTTTCTCCACCTGCCGGCTGAGTTTTATGTGTTGGGCCAGCAGCGACGATATGATCTTTAAGAGCCGAAGGTCAGTGTCGAAGGTGACCTCATCATCCCCAAACAGCCTGTCAACGCTCAACACCCCAAGCACCTCCCTTTTAAACATGATAGGCACGCACAAAAAGGCGATGTTGTCCTTTTTTATGTTCTTTCGCGCGCCGGTCCTGTTTAAAAACACCGGTTCGTCTCCGACATTCGGTACCACTATGGGATAGCCTGATTTTGCCACCTGCCCGATTATCCCTTCGCCAAGTTTATATCTGCCCAGTTGGAGCTCTGCTATTGTCAATCCGTGGGCGGCCTTTATGACCGCCTCGCCTCCTTCTATCAGGGCTACCGTGCCGCGCTGCATCTCAAGGAAATCGGACAGCACCCTCATGGCCCCCTTAAGGGTTTTGTTTAAATCTATTGACGCCCCAAGTAGTTTGCTTATCTCGTAGAGTGTTGTCAACTGAAGCGAATGGTTCTCCATGTTTTAAAGCCTCCCCGTGGCGGAAAAACTAAGGAATTTGTGTTTTGTGACAATAATGTGGTCCTGAATGGTAATCCCAAGCCCGGCGCCTATCTCATTGAGCTGGCGTGTCAGGTCGATGTCATGGCTTGATGGCTCAAGTGAACCACTTGGGTGGTTGTGGACTAGTATCAGTGCGCTGGCATTATGCTTCAACGCGGTTTCGAATAATTTTCTTGGATAAATGTTGAGCTGGTTGACGATTCCCTCGCTTATGATCTCGTCGGCGAGCACTTCGTTAATCGGATTTAAATAAAGAACGAGGAGTTGCTCGTTTGGGTTTGACCCGACTGTGGCCTTCAGGTAGTCTATTATATCGTAGGCGCCATTTACCTTTTTTCTTTTGATTTGTTTTTGTCTTAAGTATGCAGTTCCAAGGTCTTTGACGAGTTTTATCAGCGTAGCCGATTGAAGTCCTATCCCATCGAGTTCCATGAGAAGCTCCATGTCGGCATCAAGGACTTCCCGAATGCTGCCGAATCTCCGTATCAGACTCTTTGCCTCGGGTTTGACATCTTTTTGCGTACGGGCATAGGTCAAAAGCAGCTCAAGCAGCTCGTATTCGGCCAGTGTGCTTGCCCCTTTTTCTATATACCTCTGCCTCAGTCTCTTGCGATGGCCCGTGTGATGAGGTATGCCGGATTTGCCGTTGTCGGGTTTACTGTTCATTTGATGTAATCAGCACTTATGTAAAAATAACATATTTTCTTTCCTATTTTCAACCAGGCTCCGATAACGGAATTTGCGCCTGTATGCGGCGTCTTATTATGTCGTTTTTCTTTATGCCTTCCGGGACTTCCATAAATACAATGTCTTCGTTGCGGGCGGTGTCGATAGGGCTTCCGTCGGCGTCTTTGAGTTCTTTTATAATATATGCGCCGCTATGAGTGCTTCCCGATGAAAGAAAGGCTACCTCATCCCCAGAGGTTAAGTTGCCTTTTAACAGCACCGTTGCGGCGCGGCCAGAGACGGCCTTCACTACCCCAGCGATTGCGTAATGGGTTGCCGTGTGTGTCTCGTCATAGCTGTAATCACCATCGGGGTGTGCGCCAAAGAACATGCCGGTCGTAAATCCCCTGTTTGAGATCATCGCAAGCTCCTTAAGCCACGCGTCTCGTGAGGGTGTTGATGCTGCCGCGAGGGCGTCTATAGCCTCTCTGTATATCTTTGTGACACCGGAGACGTAGTTTACCCCCTTTGTCCTGCCTTCGATTTTAAGGCTGTCAACGCCTGCTTCGACGAGTTTATCAAGATGCTCCACCATGCAGAGGTCCCGTGGACTTAAAATATACGCCCCCCTGCCGTTTTCATAGACCGGCATATACTCACCCGGGCGTTTCTCTTCCATTAGCTGATAGCTCCACCTGCATGAGTTCGTGCAAAGCCCCTTGTTCGCCCCCCTGCCGGCAAGGAAACTGCTCAGATAACACCTTCCCGAATATGATATACATATGGAGCCGTGGACGAAGCACTCAAGCTCCAGTGTGACGGAATCCCTGATTTTTTTTATTTCATCAATTGTAAGC
>PEAC01000079.1 GCA_002753305.1 Nitrospirae bacterium MYbin6 | reverse complement strand
CAGAGACGGGCGCAGTGGTCGACGTTATTCGTCCCTATTGCTGCGCGCATAAATTTTTGAAACAGGTAATTCTCCTCGTTCGTGCATCTGGCTGACGAAAGCCCGGCAAGGGCATCCGGGCCGTTGTCCTCGACTATCTTTTTAAACCTTGTAGTAATATATGATATGGCCTCTTCCCATGTGGCCTCTGTGAATTTTCCGTCTTTCTTTATCAATGGGGTTGTAAGCCTGTCCGGGCTGTTTATGAATTCATAACCAAAGCGTCCCTTTACACAAAGCCATCCCTCATTGGGGGTATCCGGCTTGGATGATACACGCGCTATCTCGTTGCCCCGTACGTGGAGATTCAGCGTACAGCCGCAGCCGCAGTATGAGCAGGTCGTCTCAACTTCTTTTACGTTGAGGGTGCGTCCCTTCTTTGCCCAGATACGTCCTGAAAGCGCTCCGGTCGGGCATACTGAGACACACTGCCCGCAAAACTCACAGTCCAGGTCATTCTCAAACGATGGACATACCTTTGCGTCAAATCCCCTGTAGGCAATGTCAATCGCCCCAACACCCTGTACCTCGTTACACACACGCACGCATAGGCCGCAGAGGATACACTTGTCCATATTTCTCTCAATAAACGGATTGCCGTCCGTCTTCGTATATTGCCTTCTCTTGCCGTAGAACCTGTTTGATCTGAGTCCATAGAAATAGGCAAACTCCTGGAGCTTGCAATCCCCCGCGCGCTCACACGTCATGCAGTCATTGGGATGGTCGGAAAGCAGCAACTCTATTACCGTCTTTCTCAGTCTCTCTACCGTAGGTGTGGCAGTCTTTACTTTCATACCCTCGGCAACAGGCGTCGTACATGAAGTAGTGGGCCTCGGCATCCCCTCCACCTCGACAAGGCAGAGCCTGCACCCACCATATGGCTCAAGGGCGGGATTGTCACAAAGCGTGGGGATATATATATCGTGCTCCCGGGCAGTCTGAAGGATTGTCGCCCCGTGGCCGGCCTCCACCTCTTTGCCATCTATCGTCAGCTTAACACTCATCGAAAGTCCTCCTTAATCACTCCTTTGAAGTAAATCACTTCTTTAAAACCGCCTTAAACTTGCACACGTCAAAGCACGACCCACACTTGATACACAGCTCCTGCGCTAAAAAGTGCGGCTTCTTTTTCTCGCCCGTTATGGCATTTACAGGGCAGGCCCTTGAGCAGGCCATACACCCAGTACATGACTTCTCTATTATCGTAAACGTTATCAGGGGCTTACAGACGGCCGCCGGGCAGCGTTTCTCTTCTATGTGCGCCGCATACTCGTCCCTGAAATTCTTCAGCGTACTAAGTATTGGGTTTGGCGCGGTCTGCCCAAGGCCGCAGAGGCTTGCGGCACGAATGTCCTCTGATAGCTCGTCAAGCAGCTCCAGGTCACCCTTGCGGCCCTTGCCTTCGGTTATCCGATGCAGTATCTCATAGAGCCGCTTTGTCCCTATCCTGCAAGGCGTACACTTTCCGCACGACTCCGACTGGGTAAACTCAAGGAAGTACCTGGCAATGTTCACCATACAGTCGTCCTCGTCCATGACGATCATCCCGCCTGAGCCAACAATGGAGCCGGCCTTCGCTATGTTTTCGTAATCGACCGGCGTATCGAGCATTGCCGCCGTTAGGCAGCCACCCGATGGCCCGCCGGTTTGAACCGCCTTAAAGGCCCTGTCATTGGGGATTCCTCCGCCAATGTCGTATATTATCTCTCGCAGGGTTATCCCCATGGGGATTTCTATCAATCCGCCGCGGTTGATCTTTCCCGCCAGCGCGAAGACCTTTGTCCCCTTGCTTTTCTCCGTTCCGAAGGCCGAAAACCACTCGGCCCCCTTTACTATTATTCGTGGTATATTGGCAAGTGTCTCTACATTGTTGATTACAGTGGGCTTGCCCCAGAGGCCCTTTTGGGCGGGAAACGGCGGCTTTGCCCTCGGCATCCCACGCAGTCCCTCTATTGAGGCAATCAGCGCTGTCTCCTCACCGCAGACAAACGCCCCGGCGCCCTCTTTTATCTTAATATTAAATTTAAATCCCGAATTCAATACGTTATCGCCAAGAAATCCCATCTCATGCGCCTGAGAGATGGCAACTTTCAGATTGCTTATGGCCAGCGGATACTCCGCGCGGCAGTACACATAGCCATAGCTTGCCCCGATGCAGTAGCCGGCAATAAGCATGCCTTCGATTATCGCGTGCGGGTCGCCCTCCAGGACGCTCCTGTCCATAAAGGCCCCGGGGTCGCCCTCGTCTGCATTGCATATAATGTATTTCACATCGGACTGTGCCTTGTTGCAAAACTCCCACTTCAGTCCCGTAGGGAAGCCGGCACCGCCCCTTCCTCTGAGGCCGGATGCCTTTATTATCTCTATGGCCGCCTTGGGGTCTGCTGCCGCAATCACCTTTTTCAGGGCCTCATAGCCGCCGTGGCTTATGTAATTTTCTATTGACAGCGGGTCTATGAACCCACAGTTTGAGAGCACCACGCGCTCCTGTTTATTCATATAGGGGAGTTGTTCAAATACCGGTATGTCGTCGTATGTCTTTCCGTATGACGGCATCTGCGCGATGGTATATTTGAGTACAGGTACGTTACCAGATACGTGGGAGTCTATTATCTCCTCCATGGTTGCGGTTGTAACGTTGCCATATGTTACGCGCGCGTACCCCTCGGTTACGACATCTACGAGTACCTCACTGTGGCACATCCCTATGCACGAGGTTGAGCTGAGCTTAACACTCAACCCCTTTGCCTTAGCCTGTTCAGCGGCAAGGGCATATATATCCGAGGCACCGGCCGTTATGCCGCATGTCCCCATTCCTACGATTATCTCTGTCTTAGCCTTTTCCATTGCCTTCACCACCCATGTATTTCTCTAGTGTCTTTTTTGCCTTTTGTGGGGTTATCTTGCCATATACGTCTTTGCCGACGATAAAAATCGGCGCCCTTGCGCAGGCCCCTACACACGCCACATGCTCTACGGTAAAGTTCCCGTCGGGGGTAGTCTCACCCACGCCGACCTTAAGCAATGTCCGAATGTCGTCGCTTATCTTCTCGGAGCCTTTTACGTGGCAAGCCGTGCCACGGCAGACCTTCACTACGTTTTTGCCAGGTTTTACAAGATGGAATTGGCCATAGAACGTCGCCACTCCATAAAACCGCGAGGCAGACAGCCCGGTCTTCTCTGATACCCATGCTACGGCCTCCTCGGGGATGTAACCATACCTGCCCTCCATGTCTTGCAATATCGATACGATGCTTCCATCTGTTTGATAATACTTCGTGAGTATGTCATCCAAGCCGTCCATTGGGATGATCCCTTGTAACATCAAAATACCCTCCTGCCCCATTGGGATGCTGTGTTTTACTTTCGAGTATGCTGCTTCGTGATGCTCTGCGTCGACAGATTAACATGAATGTACAGCAATGGTCAATAGAATATGCGTTAAATTTTTAAATTAAATTGTTTTTATGAAAAAATGCCTGTGTTTTTAGTCCTGCCTGCATTTTTGTCTGTTCAATTGGCAAACTTTCTCAATTATAGGTCTTTTAACGTGGTATTTTTAATGGCCTCCGATTTTTCAAGGAGCTTTACCCGCGTTTTTTCTCTTTTGGAGTCGATGGCAACCCTGATCTCAGGGTATTTAATGGAGAGAATCGAGCATGCCAGATACGCGGCGTTGGCAGCGCCGTTTATGGCAACAGTGGCTACCGGGATACCCGAGGGCATTTGCACGGTTGAGTAGAGGGCGTCAACGCCGTTTAACTCACCGGACTTCAGCGGGACACCGATGACGGGGAGGGTTGTGTGGGCGGCGATGGCGCCGGCCAGATGGGCGGCCATTCCGGCCCCCGCTATGATTACCTCTATGCCGCACTTCCTGGCGCTTTCAGCGTAGTCAGCCGTCTCTTTGGGCATTCTGTGTGCGGAGCTTATTTTCATCTCATAGCTTACGCCCATTTCCTCTAATACCTCGGCAGTTTTTTTCATCACAGGCAGGTCGCTCTCACTTCCCATTATTATGCCAACCAGGGGGGTATTACCTATCATCGGACTATCTCCTTTCTTTTTTTTTATATTTTCTGAGCTTCTGTTCGTACATCAATCTGTCTGCCGCTGCCATCAGGGCGTTTATCGTCAGGTCGCTCTCCGGCTGATAGAGCGCGAATCCTACGCTTAAGGATAGCTTGTAGGGGCAGTTCTGCCGGGCATTGTATATCGTGAGGGTATTGTGCAGCCTATCTCTCACCACATCCTCCGTTATGCCTAAGACTTCCGTAATTAACACGACGAATTCGTCGCCGCCGACACGGCCTATTATGTCGGATTCCCTGAATGTCTCCTTAAGGATAAGTGCCGTATCCATGATTGCGCTGTCTCCGATTAAATGCCCCAGCTTGTCGTTTATTTGCTTAAGGCCGTCGACATCTGTAAAGACCATGGCAAACTCTTTATTTAACCTCTTTGCAAGTTTAAGCTGGTGCTCGGCAAGGATATAAAACCCGCGGCGGTTATTAAGGTCGGTCATGCTGTCTGTAAGCACCAGGTGGCGGAGTTGCTCCTCCATCTCCTTTCTTTTTGTTTGGTCCTGAAAGGTGACGGCAATGCCCAGGATATTCCCTTTTTCATCCTGAATCGGCGCCGTAGTGGCGCTAACAGGTATGGCCTTGCCGGCCTTTGCTATCAGTAAATGGTCTGTTACGGTGTAGGGGGTTTTGCTTGCTTTGGCAATGGCAATGGGGTCATATGCGTCTTCGGCCAGGCCGTTAGTGTTTTCTTCTTTAAAAGTTACAATCTCCCCGATGGGCAGGCCCAGGGCCTCTTCTTCTTTCAGGCCTGACATTCTTGCCGCAGCTTTGTTGATAAACGTAACGCACCCCTTTTCATCCGTGGTGATTACTCCATCGCCTATGCTCATAAGTGTTGTAGAGAACCACTCATGGCTTTCCTTGAGTTTACGATGCATTTTATCCTTATAGAGTGCCATTTCTATGGTTGTATAGAGTTCCCTGTCACGAAATGGCTTGAGCAGATAGCCGAAAGGCTCCGTTATCTTTGCCCTTTCCAGGATATATTCGTCCGAGTATGAGGTTAAGAAAATCACCGGCGTCCCCGTGGTAGAGCGAATTTGTGCGGCCGCTTCGATGCCGTCCATTTCCCCGCCAAGCACAATGTCCATCAACACGACATCCGCCTTATCGGTCTGGGCGCGGCTTACTGCCACCTCGGCCGTCGAGGACACAGACGTTATGGTATAGCCTAATTCTGTCAGGGTTCGCATGATGTCCATGGCGATAATACCTTCGTCTTCGACTATCATTACGCGTATCTTGTCTGTATTATGTAGCATCAGTCTGTGGGGGGACGGCTTTTGGCGAGGTCTTCGCTTGTTTTTGAGAGCCTGCCGATGAGGGTCCTTAGGAACACCTTATTAAAGCGCAGCTGGCAGTGAATTGTCGTCTTTTCTATCAGAGTGCCGCTTACTTTAATCAGCGACACGGGGGTAAGCGATACGATGTCGGCAGTACGCTGTGTCTTAGCCAGATATCCCATTTCACCGAAGCAGTCCCCGGCCTTTAGTACGACAATTGATTTATCGCCTTTAATTACCATTACTTCACCGGAAACTATGACATAAAAAGAGTCGTCGATGTCGCCTTCGGTTATGATTCGTTCGCCCTCGCCGTACTGTTCCCATGCGCCGGCTCGGATTACCTCATGGAGTTCCGAGTCGAAGAAACCCTTGAAGAAATCCAGTTTTTTTAACTGGTCGAATTTTGTCTGCTCCTTTACGTCCGTCACGGGGCGTTTAAGGTTTCTGTAGACCTTGCTGAGGTCAGCGGCAAAGTCCAGCCCGTTGGGGTAGCGGGAGCGCGGGTCTTTTGCCATTGCCTTTCGCACGATTTGCTCAAGGTCATCCGGGATGTCCTTGTTGTGATGGTTCATGGGCAGCGGTGTCTCGTTCACTATTTTAAACACTAAGCTTGATACGTTTTCGGAATCAAACGGGGCAACGCGCGTGAGCATCTCGTACATCACAGCGCCAAGAGAAAACAGGTCAGTCTGGTTGGTAATTTCCTCCTCTTTCACTTGTTCGGGGGACATGTATTTGGGAGAGCCTATTATGCCCCCAATCTGAGTCACTTCGGCGCTGATTATCTGGGCTATGCTGAAGTCCCCTATCTTTACGTCCATGTCGCTGTTGAGCATGATGTTGCTGGGTTTTATGTCGCGGTGGACTACGCCCATGGTGTGGGCATAGTAGAGGGCCTTGGCGCACTTGAAGATTATCTCTATTATTTTATCCGTGGACAGGGCCTCTGGTTGCTTATTGCACTCTTTCAGGGTCTTTGCCCCCTTGACGTACTCCATGACGAGGTAACAGTACTGTCCCTCGATGCCCGCGTCATGGACGTGAATGATGTTAGGGTGGTCGAGCATTGCGGCAATGCGTGCCTCGTTGAAAAAGAGCCTGCGCCGCCGGGAGGCCGAGTCCTTGTCGTTGCCCCTGTCCATGTCGGTAATTTTAATGGCAACTTCGCGATTGATAAACGGATCAAAGCCCCGGTACACGACACCCATGCTGCCGTGGCCCAGTTCATTTTTAATGTCGTACTTCCCTACTCTTTGGATAGTCAGCTTAGACACATGTTCCTCTGGCCATTATATTTTAAGATAACAAAGTTCAGGATTCTTTTACAAGGTTTGCTTTACCCGCAAGCTCCGATATAGGAATTTACACTTATCTCATAGAGATCAAAAACTGGATTCCTGCGAAAGCAGAAATCCAGAAGCGTTGTGAGGTATTGTTTTGAGGGATTAATGGAAATATTTGCCGCTAACGGCTATAATACACTGATGAGAGTATCTCTAAGCAAGAAGGTAAATGTCCTGTTGTTTCTGATTACGCTGACAGGGGTCTTTGAGCTTGCCGCCATATATTACTACCAGTTATTGCAAAAAGATGACTCCAGCGTCATCAATCTGGCCGGCAAGCAGCGGATGCTCACTCAGATGGCCGCCAAATACGCACTCTCAGCCGCCTACGGTAACGCCTCCGGCAAGGACAATCTCCTTGATTCCATAAATGAATATGAACGGAATCTTCACATACTCCATAAAGGCGGGACTATATCGGAGATTAAAATCCCGCCGGCCCCAGCGCATATGGATGCCTTGTTTAAGGAAAATATCGCACTCTTTGAGTCTTTTAAAAGTAATGCAGACAAACAAAACGGCAATCTGAGCTTAATACTCAGTGAAAGCACAGCGCTCCTTAACATAAGCAACACAATAACGAACGAATTTGAGGCCATCTCAGGGGATAAAAATAAGCGCCTGAGAACTGTGCTCATACTTATGACGGCAGCCGGCATCTTTGTCTTTCTGATCGGCGGATGGAAGGTCTATAAACTTATGAGGCCGCTCAGGACTCTTGTCCTGTCCACAAGCATGATAGGCAGGGGAGATTTCTTACAGAAAATAGCCCTGCCGGAGTCAGATGACGAGATCAGAGACCTTGCCGAGGCCTTCAACACTATGGCCCATAATCTGCAACGCACCGCCGTCTCAAAGGATTACCTGGACGGCGTCATAAACACGATGGCCGATATGCTGCTGGTCATAGATTTTAACGGGACTATAAAAACGATAAACCATGCCGTCAGCGGTGTGCTCATGTTCGACAGAGAGGACCTCGCCGGCACACCCATTGCGAACCTGTTTGTGGACGGCAAAACCGTGGACGGCGGCAGTATCGAAGAAAAACTCAAAGATGTACGTTCCCATGGGGCTTCGGGCAGCATAGAGGCGTGGTTAAAGACTAAACACGGCGGCAAGATAGCGGTTCAGTGCAGTTTCTCCGTGATGAGAGAAGTACAACACGGCGATATCGTCTGCGTTGCTGCCGACATAACTGTGAGAAAACGCTATGAAGATGAGCTGAGAAAGCTGTCCATCGCCGTCGAGCAAAGCATCAGCTCCATCGTTATTACCGACACAATGGGTAATATTGAGTTCGTAAACCACAAATTCACAGAATGTACGGGCTACACGCTTTCCGAAGTAAAGGGTAATAATCCCCGGATTTTGAAGTCCGGCAAGCACCCCCCGGAATTTTATAAACAGATGTGGGATACGATAACGGCAGGGAACGAGTTTCGTGCCGATGTGTGTAACAAAAAAAAGGACGGCACCCTCTACTGGGAATTCCTCTCCATTGCGCCGATAAAAGACCCAAAAGGCAATATCACACACTTCATCGCCGTCAAATTAGACGACACCGAGCGTAAACGCGCCGAGGAACGCCTGAAGCAACTGGCCCACTTCGATATGCTCACTGATTTGCCAAACCGTTCACTCTTTGAGGACCGCTTAAAGCAGACTATTCTCCAGGCCAGGAGGGCTGATTTCAACTTTGCCGTCATGTTCTTAGATCTTGACAAGTTCAAATACGTAAACGACACCCTGGGGCATCACATAGGGGATCTGCTCTTAAAAGAAGTGGCTGTGCGGCTTAGTGAATCCGTAAGAAAATCCGATACGGTTGCCCGCATGGGAGGAGACGAATTTCAGGTCATCCTCACAAAGATAAATAAACCGGCAGATGCCGCTGCTATCGCGGAAAAAATAATAACGGCCATAAACGAACCGTTTTATCTCGATGCACAGCGATGCACCGTAGGCGTGAGCATAGGCATAAGCATATTCCCCATGGACGGGGATACCCTTGAGGTACTCAGCAAAAACGCCGACATGGCAATGTATCAGGTGAAAGAACACGGGAAAAATGGTTTCAGGTTCTATGACACATCCATGGACAAGGCCATCGTTGAGAGAATGACCCTCGAGAGGGAACTTGACAGGGCACTGCAACGCAATGAGTTCACCCTGCACTACCAGCCACAGATAAATATCAAAACCGGCAAGGTCGTAGGATGCGAGGCCCTTATCCGATGGCTGCACCCTGAGATGGGAATCATCTCACCGGGCAAATTTATCCCGCTGGCCGAGGAGACCCGCCTGATAGTGCCAATCGGTGAGTGGGTTATTTACACTGCCTGCAAGCAAAACAGGCAATGGCAGCAAAACGGCTTCCCACCGCAGCGCGTTAGCGTAAATCTCTCCTCGCTCCAGTTCAAAGACGCACAGCTCGCAAAGAAGATAACCGCTATGCTGGATGAGACCGGCATGGACCCCAAATACCTGGATATCGAAATAACCGAAAGCGGCCTGATGCAAAACGTTGAACAAAGCATAAACATGATGCGGGAGCTGCGGGAGCTGGGCGTAAACATCTCCATAGACGACTTCGGAACGGGATATTCGTCGTTGATATATTTAAAACGTTTCCCCATTGACATATTGAAAATCGACCAGAACTTTATAAGAAACTGCACGACAGACCCGTCCGATGCAGTTATAACTTCAACGATAATCTCCATGTCACACAGCCTGAACATCAGGGTAATCGCCGAAGGCGTTGAGACAATAGAACAGTTGGAGCTGCTCCGGGTCTTCGGTTGCGACGAGGTGCAGGGCTATATATTTAACAGACCGATTCCCGCGGCTGAGTTCGATAAACTCCTCGAAGAGGAACACATCTTCAGCCTTATTGGTTGACACAGGAAAAGTTCTGACTTTTGTTATTTAGTATAATCGTATGTTAGTATAGTATATGGTGTGTGAAAAATGAAAAAAACAGTGGCCTATGTTATAACGGCCGTTATATTGATCGTCCCCGCAGTGAGTTTTGCAGAGCAGACAAAGACAGATCCTGCGTGTATAGAGGGCAACTGCGTTAATGGGCATGGAACGTATGCCTTTCCCAATGGCGGCAAGTATACGGGCAACTATAAAAATGGCGTTAAAGACGGCCAGGGTACTTTGATTTTCTCAAACGGGGACAAGTATGAAGGCCAGTGGAAAGAAGGTTCAAGAGAAGGCCGGGGCACTATGGTTTTTGTCAATGGGGCTAAGTACTCAGGCCAATGGAAAAACGACAAACCCAACGGAATTGGATCTTACACTTCTTCAAACGGAACAAAATACTCCGGCACGTTTATTGATGGAAAGAAGGACGGTACTGGCAGCGAGACTTATCCCACTGGCCATAAGTATGCTGGTGATTTCAGCAACGACCAAAGGCAAGGCAAAGGAATTATGATATATCCTAACGGGGACAAGTATGATGGCAAATGGAAAAACGGCTCAAGAGAAGGCGATGGGGGAATGATTTTCACTAATGGCAATAAATATACAGGTAAATGGAAAGATGACAAGCCGGAAGGCCAGGGAACCCTGAACTTTGCCGACGGGAGGGTATTCTCAGGCCAATGGACAAATGGGAAAGCAAACGGTGAGGGGACAATGGTTTACCCCAACGCAGAGAAATATGTGGGCCAGTGGAAAGATGACTCAAAAGACGGCAAAGGGATATATTACTATCCCGATGGCCGTAAGGAATCTGGCCAGTGGAAAGAGGGAAAGAAGGTTGGGCAATGACAATAATATACTAATTAAAAACTCTAACTATGGAGGAACGAATTTGAGAACATTATATAAATGCACTATAATGATACTATTGTCAGGAATAATTTATTGCGGCATTTCGTATGCCGAGGTCTCACCCGCCCCTGTAACCGGCGTTATTGTAACGAAGGAGGCCCCGGTTGCCGTTGTGACCACCGAAGAAATGAAAAAAAATGAGGCCATGCTACCTCAAAAACCCGTACAACAAAAGGTTGTACCTCTCAAACGAAGGACGCGTGGCGGAGTTTCAAACACGGCCCCGTACAGGAGCCAATTGCCTTCGGAGGACACATCGCAGAGTACCAATCTCTCTATGGCAAATGCGCCGTCTCTGTTAACCAACTTTACTGGCATGGACCTCAATGGCAATACCAGCCAGGCCATTCCGCCCGATACCATGGGCGCTGCCGGCCCTGTCTACGTTATGAGCATTGTAAACGGCGGGGTTGCCTATTACAATAAAAGCACAGGCGCAATGAAAAATCACATTACGGACACGGCCTTTTGGTCAGCCCTCGGCACCGGCGTTGTAGACAGCGTCTTTGATCCAAAGGTAATATACGACCAGTACCTCGGGCGCTTCATCACTGTTGAACTTAGCATGCCTTCTTCCTCAAGTTATACCCCATCGTATATCTTAGTAGGGATATCATCGACAAGCGACCCAAACGGCACATGGACACTGCACGCAATTCGAGCCGACTATAACGGAGGCACCACACCGACTAACAACTGGGCAGACTATCCCGGCGTCGGCATGGACGAGGCAAATCTCTACGTCTCTGTGAATATGTTCGACGCATCGGGAAGTTTTCAGTACACTAAGGCCTACTCTATCCCAAAAACACAGCTGATGTCCTCTGCCTCTACAATAACATACACGGAGTTTGTCAACAACAACGATACAGACTTTACACTCCAGCCATGCGTTGCATTTGGCAGCGGACAGCAGGCCTATTTCGTCGGTGAGGGGTACTCAAGCGCAGGGCAAAGCTATTTAAAATTATTTACTATTTCAAATAACGCGTGGACGGATTTGGGATATATAAACGTGCAGAGCTATCCTTACACATGGTCATTGCCCGAGGCGTCCCAGCTGGGGTCAGTCCGTAAGATTGCAACAAACGACACAAGAATCTTAAACGCCGTATGCAGAGGCGGCTATCTGTGGGCGACAAACACCGTCTCGGACTCCGCTAACTCAAAAACCGAGGTGGCATGGTATCAAATAAACCCCGCATCGGCCTCCTCGTCAATGGCCTCGGCAGGAAGCCCAACCCAGCAGGGAAGGATAAGCGACACGAGCATGTTCTACTACTTTCCCTCTATTGCGGTTAACGCTAACGGTGACGCAGCGCTTGGCTTTAGCGGCTCATCAGGCAGCACATACGCCGGGGCCTACTACACCGCACGATTAAGCACGGATACCGCCGGCACTATGCAGGCTGTGGGACAGCTAAAGGCAGGTGAGGCCCCTTATTACCTGACATACAGCGGCACGGAGAATCGCTGGGGCGACTACAGCGCTACCTGCGTTGACCCCTCGGACGACTTAACCTTCTGGACCATTCAGGAATACGCAAAGGGCAGCACCAACTGGGGCACCTGGTGGGGGTCTTTCGCCACCTCTTCATCAAGCCAATATACGCTGGCCGTTACGATGAGCGGCTCAGGCTCAGGCACTATTACGCCATCTACCGGGACAATTTCTTGGAGCGGATTGACCGGTACAGCCAAATACGCCGCCGGCACTCAGGTTATCCTCACCGCCGCGGCTGCCTCAGGGTCGTCGCTCACCAGCTGGAGCGGTTGTGATTCCACCTCCGGCAACACATGCACCGTCACGATGGCATCGAACAAAAGTGTTTCGGCGGTTTTTACCGACCCCACCAAGTCTATCCTTACCGTCGTAAAGCAGGGCACTGGTTTAGGCTCCGTTACGCCATCCACAGGGACGATTACCTGGAGCGGAAAGACCGGCACTGCATCATACACTACCGGTACTCAGGTTACACTGTCAGCCGCAGCTTCAGCAGGCTCTACATTTAGCAGCTGGAGCGGATGTGACTCCACCTCAGGCAGCTCATGTGTCGTTACCATGTCCTCAGACAAGAGCGTAACGGCAGCGTTTACAGCAATAGTCAAGGGGGACTTCATGGGCAACGGCAACGCCGACATCCTTTGGAGAAATTCATTAACAGGGGCCAATGCCCTCTGGACCATGTCTGCAACTACCCCAACCGGCGTGGTATCATTTCCAAGCGTAACTGACCCGGCCTGGGAAATCACCGGTACGGCCGACTTTACGTCTAACGGTTACCCTGGTATATTGTGGAGGAACGGCATCAGCGGCTCTAATATACTCTGGGTGACAAGCGCCGGGTCTGTAACAAGCTCAATGAACTTTCCCACCGTCTCTGACACGTCATGGAAAATCGCCGGCACAGGGGATTTTGACGCCGACGGCTATCCAGATGTTCTATGGAGAAACTCAATGACCGGAAATGTCGCCATATGGCTTATGACAGGCACATCGGTAAAGAGCGCCGTATCGCTTCCATCAATTACTGACACAACATGGGAAATCGCCGGAACCGGAGACTTCAACGCCGACGGCAGCGTTGATATCGTATGGAGAAATTATCTTACCGGTTATAACGCCATATGGCTGCTCAACGGCACAAGTGTTACCTCGGCTCAGTACCTGCAAACCGTTTCAGATACGCAATGGAAAATTGCCGCCATATCCGATTATAATGCCGACGGCTACCCGGACATTGTCTGGAGAAATTCTGTAACCGGAGAAAACGCAATTTGGTTGATGAACGGTTTAACGGCAACCAGCACTGTCTCACTTCCAACTATTTCAGATACAAGCTGGAAAATCGCAGGGCCCAGATAGCCTATATAATTGCAAAAAGCAGCCACCGGCGCCCCTCTCAACCGGGCGCCGGTGGTCCTTAAATACTCAGAGGCCTATGCCAGACGCCTCAAAGACTCAAGCATCAGGTCAGATATCTTCTTAGCGAACACTGCCGGGTCCTTTGGCTTATTCCCATCAAGTAACAAGGCCTGTTCGTAGAGCAGGTCTATGAAGGTATCGGCGCTTTGCCCATCTTTTTCCATTACGGCACTTAGTGTCTCTATCATTGGATGGCTGGGGTTAAGCTCCAGAATTCGCATCGTCCTGGGCATGTCCTTGCCCATTGCGCGAAGCATTCGCTCCATTGCGGGGTCAATCGTGCCCTCGTCCGAGACAAGGCAGCAGGGGGATTGCTTCAACCGTCCGGACAGGCGCACCTCCTTTATGTCGTCCTTGAGGCGGCTTGTAATCCGGGCAATCAGTTTTTCGTACTTATGCCCCTCTTCCTCTTTCTTTTTCTCGTCTTTTTTGTCGAGGTCAAAGCTGCCCTTAATCACGGATTTCAGCTTCTTGCCCTTATACTCGAAATAGCCGAATATGATGTCGTCTATTTCGTCGAGCATGAAGAGCACTTCATATCCATTGTCGATAAACTTCTCCAGATGGGGCGATTGAGAGGCATCTTCATATGACGAGCCGGTTATGTAGAAGATCTCCTCTTGTCCTTCTTTCATTGTCGCAACATATTCATGCAGTGTGGTGTAGGAGTCTTTGCCGGTCTTTGTAGAATTAAACAGCAGCAGGTCAGAGATTGCCTCGCGCCTCTGAAAGTCAAAATGTACGCCCTCTTTCAGTACCTTGCCGAGAGCTTCGTAGAATTTCTTGTACTTGTCATAGTCCTTTTGCTTCATATCTGTAAGTGTGTCAAGTACCTTCTTTGTGACATTTTTATTTATCACGTCGACATGGTGGTTGTTCTGGAGTATCTCTCTCGATACGTTTAACGGCAGGTCGGAGGAATCCACCACACCCTTAATAAATCGCAGATACTTCGGCACAAGCTCCTCGCAGTGGTCCATAATCTGAACCCTCTTGACGTAGAGAACCGGGCCTATCTTAAACTTTTCATAGAAAATATCCAGGGGCACCTGAGACGGGATATAGAGCAGCGCGGTAAACTCGGACGTGCCCTCGGCCTTAAAATGTATCACACTGAGTGGGTCGGCAAAGTCGTGAGAGACATGCCTGTAGAATTCATTATACTGTTGTTCGGTTATCTCTGATTTGTCCTTAAGCCATATGGCCTTTTGGGAGTTCAGCGTCTCCTCTTTCATTACCTTGATTTTTTGGCCCTTTTCAAGGGCGCTGTCCTCTTCACGCTCTACTTCCGTTGTGATAGGGTATTCGATGTAGTCGGAGTATTTCTTTACGATACTGCTGATTTCCCAGTGGTTAAGATATTTCTTGTCGTCATTTTTGAGATGCAGAATTACATCGGTTCCACGGGTCTGCTTCTGCGTATCTTCAACGCTAAATGTACCTTTTGCCTCGGATTCCCATTTGACGGCCTCCCCGGACTTTACGCTTTTTGTTATCACGGTAACCTTGTCGGCTACCATAAACGATGAATAAAAGCCGACACCAAATTGCCCGATGAGGTTTATGTCGCCCTTTTCTTTCACCTCTCGCATAAAATCAAGCGTGCCGGAGTGGGAGCTTGTGCCGAGTTCCGTGATGATTTCCTCTTTTGTCATCCCAATGCCGTTGTCGCTTATTGTCAGCGTGGCGGCGTCTTTGTCGGCAGTGATTGTGATTTTCCAGTCGCCCGTGTCCGTAAGTGCCTCGCTGTTAATAAGGGATTCATAGCGGGCCTTATCAATGGCATCAGAGGCGTTTGAGAGCAGTTCTCTGAGGAAAATCTCCTTGTGTGAATACAATGAGTGAATCATCAGGTTGAGGAGTTGATTTATCTCCGTTTTAAATTCGAGATTCTCGACAGGCATCTGTAAATTACCTCCTAAAGGTTGTTTATTTATAAGTTAGCACTCACTAACGATATTTGCTAACAACTATTCTAACTCATAATCGCATAATAAATCAATATCCCTCAACTTTGATATTGCCGTGGCGGCGGCCGTTTGACAAATTAAGGACCCTATGCGTTACAATCGAATTGTGCGTAAATACAGGAGTAAACTGCTGCTAAACACTAAAACCAGCGCCGCAAGGCATAGCCGGTATCTTTATTATCTATCCATTATTTTGTGCTTTTTATACCTTTTAAAGACAAGCTGGCTCAAATGGGGCGATATCCTTGTGGACACCTTCGCGGTGAATTATTTCGTCCCGTTAAAGGTCCTAAATGGGGCCGTGTTATATAGGGCCCTCTATAATAATATCGGGATATTGCAGCCCTATGTGCTTGCTTATTTATTTAAGTACCTTGGCGCGACTACTTATGCTGTCATCCTGCTTGGCGCGGTTATTACGTTAAGCGTATGTTTTATGCTCTACAAATTATCCAGATTCTTCTTAAACAGGGCCTTGTCGGCCTTGATTGCGATAAATTTCCTCTTTATCCTTGCCTTTAACCATACCACCTCGATGGGCATTCTTAACTTTATCATCCCGTATAGCTCGAACTCTACACTTTATTTTGCCTTTGTCCTTGCGGCTGCCTTGTCTTTTGTGTCTTATCTCTATTCCGGGAAGACTAAGTATCTGGTGTTGTGGGCAGTGGCGATGTGGGCCGCGTTTATGTGCAGGATAGAGATGGCGGGCACTGTCTGGTGTGCCTTTGTCCTGATTGGCGGAGGCCTTATGTACAAAAAAAGACTCTTCGCGCGTGGAATCTTATATCTTACATTGCCCGTTGTCCTGAGCGCCTTGTCGTATACCGCCTATTTGTATTTTAATAACGCATTTATTGGATTTAAGTCCGACGTCGTTGATTTTACTATGGCAAGCTTACGGCAGGAACGTACATTTACCAATAAGCCCGCCGGCCTTGACCAACCCTTAAACAGTATAGTTAGTATATTAAAAAGTACTGTCCTGCAAATACTTGCCCTATGTGCCCTCATAGCCGCAAGTAAGACAGTATCATACTGCAAGGCCGGCAACAAGGCAGTGAGGGCATTGCCATACATTGCCGCCGCCCTGGCCGCAATATTTTCAGGCTACCTCTTAAACAGGTATAATGCCTATAGCCAGTATAAGATTCTAAACCTGATATTCGTTGGCGGGATTACAGGATACACCTATAAGTTCATTCACGCCGATGCCTACAGGAAAGACTATTTGATGCTGCTTACACTGTTTTTAGTGTCATTTGTGCTGACACTCAGGATACTGCTTAACTATGTGCCGTCTTCGTATGGTTTTTATCTGCTGCCGATGGGCCTGATATGTTATTACGTATTTTTTATTAAGACATTTCCTTCCATCTGCGAGGAGATATTTAATATACGAAACATCGGCTTGCGCTGTTATTACATAGCCGTGATAATATTAATAGCACAGACATCACTGCCATTTTATTCCATTAGCCGTTCCTGCTATCAGATGAAGACCCTAAGGGTGGACACGAATCTTGGCCCGTTTTACTTTTACAATAATGGCAGGACAATGAAGGCCGTGCTGCTCTACCAGTATTTACGCGCGGCAACCCCGGCGCGCTCTACGTTGGCCGTATTTCCTGAGGGCGCCGGCATCAATCTGCTGGCAGAGAGAGACAACCCCCTGAAGTATTATTCATTCGTACCGCCGGAGCTGAAAACAATCGGGGAGGGTAACCTGATAAGAATTCTCAAAGAAAAGAAGCTCGACTACATTGCCGTCACAAACGACCCGAAAGAGATATTCGGATATAAAGATTTCCGGGCATACGCGGGGGATTTATACGCATGGATTGTCGAAAATTATACGCTTGACATGGTAATTGCAACGCCGGCGGGCAATCATAAGGCACCGTTTGTGCTTGAGAAGCCCTCATACCCTGCCAGTACGGTATGGCAGATAGACGAGGCCATGCTTACGCGTTATAACCCCGCGGAGTTCACCGTGCTGATATTCAGACACAAAGAAATGGCAGGCACAAGGCAATGAACATAACCCCGTCCTTAATGTGGCGCGCCTATCTGGCCGTGTTTTCAGTCTGTGTGCTTTACATCCTTGTCTTTTTGCCCACTGTCAACGGCGATACGGATTTGTGGTACCACTTAAGCGGAGGCAGATACACGGTGGAACATGGAGAGATTGCCGATAGTTCATTTTTTTCGTTTATCGAGCCGCCGCGGCAACGGACTAACTACTACTGGCTTTTTCAGGTGTCAACTTATAAGATTTACCAATATCTGGGGTATGGCGGCCTTATAGGGCTTCGGGCCGTGCTGTTTGTATTTATAGCCGCGATTCTTTGGGGGTTGTTTCGTGTTCGCCTAAGCGGAGTTACCCCATATTTCACCGCGCTTTTTATTCTTTACATTATGATACTTCTGCCGAGGTGCCTGCTTGGCAGGCCGCATGTCTATAGTTATCTCTTCATGGCGGCCTTCGTGTATGTATATGAAGTAAAACCAGGCAGGGCATACATCCTTCCAGTGCTTGCCCTGTTGTGGGTGAACTTCCATGGGGTCGAATATCCCGTTATGCTGTTAATATCGGGGGCCTATATGTTTGAGGCCTACACAGGGCGGCTGGCACGAAAAAGTACGTTCACCAGGGAGGAACTCATCGTGATAGTGTCCTCGGCGGTGTGCATAGCGGTGGTATATCTTACTCCCCATGGGGCTGCCCTGCTTCAGGTGCCATTTACCGACACCCGCTACGCCTCCCTGTATATAAACGAACTAAACAGGCCGGGGCTGATGGAATTTTTCAGATATCAGATAGCTGCCGAGGGCGTACCGTACATAACTCTTGTCAACGTGGACGCCGCACTTGCG
>PEAC01000078.1 GCA_002753305.1 Nitrospirae bacterium MYbin6 | reverse complement strand
ACCTTGGCATTCCATAACCAATAAAATAATTCTGTACAGCGGCCACAGTTATAATTTTTTGTGTTGCAGGTGCTTGACAGTGAAATAATGTTTATGATAGTGTAAAACTATGGAAGATGGCAGCGAATATATCACAAAAGCAGATCTAAGAGAAGCCTTCAGGGAATTCGTGCCGCAATTGGTAAATGCCATTGACAAGCGGTTTGAGCCAAGATTCCGTAAAATCAAGGCTGAACTCGATAAAAAGCCAGATAGAGCTGATCTTGATAAAAAGCCAGACCGGGCTGATCTCGACAAAAAGCCAGACCGTGATGAAGTTCGCCAGATTGTGAGAGATGAAGTAGAAATAGCACTCTCAGGCTACCGTCTGATGAAAGTCAAATAACGAACCAGCCTCATTGTTGTCCGACATGAAAATTCCCAATAGAAGCGAAACCAGTCGCTGAACGAATAACCGGAAAATCGGCCTGTCCAAATTAAAGGGAGGTGTTATTCCTTTTCTGTCAATACCGCGGCAGCCATCACGTAGAAATCAGAAGAATCGACAAACCCTTAACTCAAGTGATATACTATACATTATGCTGACTATCATAAATGGAGTTATTGAAGAGGCTGCTGGCTTTGATTTGACGGAAATCATAAACGGAGAGGAAGTCACGAGGCCTAGTCCATTTGCCAGGCATCAGATGATTGGCGGCAACCTGCTTTCCGCTATTTATCGTTATGTTAAAATGAAAGGTTTAGGCCGGGTATATTGTTCCCCACTTGACGTAATCTTTGAGGAAGGGATTAACCGCATTCAGCCGGATATTCTGTTTATCAGGAAAGACAACATGGCTATCTTACAGGACTGGGTACGTGGAGTGCCGGATATGGTCTGTGAGATAATCTCACCAGGCAGCTACGAGAGGGATACCGCGGTCAAGAAGGCTGTCTACGAGAGATACAGGGTGCCGGAGTACTGGATAGTCCTGCCTGAGCTTCAACAGATTGAGATATTAACCATCGAAGTGGACAGGTATAAGCTGCATTCCATTGCGGCACTTGAGGGTGTGGTTACATCTAAGGCCATAGAGGGGCTTCAGGTCAACGTCAGAGATATCTTCGAGTAGCGAAGCCGGATACTGTATTGTTCATTAAGCAGAACATGGATAATAAAGAAATCGAAAAAAAGTATCGCCAGCTCTTTGAGTTAAACCATGCCGGTATCTGGTGTATGGACAAGGATAACTATACCACGATGGTGAATCCCCGAATGGCTTCAATGTTGGGCTATGGAGTTGAGGAAATGCCGGGCAGGAATCTCTTTACCTTTGTTCATGAAAATGATATTAAAGCATTGCAGCGTAATATAGAGCGCCTGAAGCCGGGGACAAATGAACAAATCGACATTCGGCTGATTAACAGCAGAGGGAAGACCTTGTACACGGTCATGGATTTCTCCCCGGAGTATGGCCAAGACGGCAGCTACGCCGGGTTGATAGCCGGTGTAGTGGACATATCGGTTGGCAAGATGCTTGAGAACCAACTCAGGCATTCACAAAAGATGGAATCCATAGGGCAGCTTGCCGGCGGCATAGCGCATGATTTTAATAACATCCTGGCGGCAATATCAAATTACATCTTTCTGATGAAGCTGCAACTGGCCGACATAGAAAGCGACGACCTTGTCGAGTCTGTCGACGAGATAGAAAAGGCGGCGGAGCGGGCCGCAAATTTAATAAAAAGTATGCTGGTTTTCAGCAGAAAACATGTCTTTGAATTCAGGGCGATAAACCTGGCAGAGGTACTGGCCATGCTGAGGAAATTCCTGAAAAGAATCATGACCGCGGATATAGATCTCGAGGTAAATGTCGAAGAGGATAGCCTTTATATAAACGCCGATATCACGCAAATCGAGATGATGTTTATCAATCTGGCAGCCAACGCAAGGGACGCGATGCCGGAGGGCGGCACGTTGACAATAGAGTTAAGCAAGGTAAGGCCGATAGATGTGTTTGAAGGCCTCAGTAGTGTAGAAAAAGCGGACGAGTACGCCCTGATAAGGGTCATAGACACAGGAACGGGGATTGATAAGGAGACAAAGGAGCGAATATTCGATCCGTTTTTCACCACAAAGGATGTGGGAAAGGGCACGGGCCTGGGGCTGGCAACCGTCTATGGCATTGTGAAACAGCACAAGGGCTATATCGGACTTGATACAGAATTAGGCAAGGGAACGACGTTTTTTGTCTATCTGCCAATAACCGAAGATGATTCAAAAGAGGAAAGGCTGCTGTTGGCAGATAATACGGAATCCGGCAAAGGTACTATTCTGATGGCCGAGGATGACCCATATCTCAGAGAAGTAACGGCAAAAATGTTAACTAGGGCGGGTTACACGGTGATAACGGCAAAAGACGGCGAGGATGTGGTACATAAGTATAAGGCCAACAAGGTGGATTTAATCCTGATGGACCTGATAATGCCTAAAAACAACGGCAAGCAGGCATATGAAGAGATAAGGCAGCTCAATAGCGATGTAAAGGTGATATTTATAAGCGGCTATATACACGATGTGTTAATGGATAAGGTATTTCGTGAAGAGGAGCTTCAGTATATGGCAAAACCTGTAAGCGCCGTGTCCCTGTTGTCTAAGATAAGGGAGATGCTGGCGAAATAATAACATAGGAGGTAGAAAATAATGCTTGAATTTCAGGAAAAACAAGAGCTTCAGAAGCGAATGATGATCATATGGGTGATTTGGGGCGCGATGTTTGTCTCAATAGGTATCTATATCATAATTGGAGTGATTCTTGCCGGAAGCGGTATGAAAATAGCGTTTGACATTCCATTGGAGACAGTGAAGATAGCGCTGCTGGTGTTTTCTCTGGCACAGGTAACCTTTGCTATAATGCTAAAGAAGATGATCCTGATGCGTGTAACGCCAGTGAATACAACACCGTCCGGGAGGAATGATTTAATTACCACAGCCGCGGGGAAATATAATGCAGCAATAATAATGTCTCTTGCGATTTCCGAGGTGATAGCGGTTTTAGGTCTGATATATTTCCTGATCTCACATGATTATTGGGCGTTTTATATGTATTGCGCCATATCTGCCGGTTCGATGATTATGATAAGGCCGACGGTTGCCGAGTTGGAGGGCGTGGCCGAAGCGCTAAAGAAATCAGAGGCAATGAGGACATAGATGCGGCAACGCGCACAGGCGTCAGGCAACGCGGTAGTATTGTTAAGCGGCGGGGTGGACTCAACAACGGCCCTCGCCATAGCGAAGGACAAGGGGTATGGGTGTTATGCCCTGTCGTTTGACTACGGGCAGAGGCACGCGGTTGAGCTTCAGAGCGCCGCAAGGGTTGCCGAATCCATTGGGGTGCTTCGCCATATAATTGTAAAATTCGATATGAGAGGCATTGGCGGGTCCGCGCTGACAAGCGATATGGAGGTCCCCAAGGGCAGGGATCTTGATTCACAAGGAATTCCAACGACGTATGTACCGGCCAGGAATACGATATTTCTGTCCTTCGCCCTGGCTTGGGCGGAGGTGCTGGGGGCCTATGACATATTCATGGGTGTAAACGCGGTAGACTATAGCGGTTACCCCGACTGTCGCCCGGAGTATATCCGTGCGTATCAGACAATGGCCAATCTGGCAACAAAGGCGGCCGTAGAGGGGGCCGTAGAGGGTAAGGGAGGCATGGTAATCCACACGCCTCTGATTAGCATGTCAAAGGCGCAGATAATAGAGGCAGGAATACGGCTTGGGGTGGATTATTCGCTGACCAGCTCATGCTACGACCCCGCGCCGCCCGGCGCATGCGGGCGGTGTGATTCCTGCGTAATTCGCCTTAGGGGGTTTGCCGCGCTTGGCATGAAAGACCCGGTTAAGTATGCCTGAGCGGGGAAATTATTTTTCATTGACATTGGAATGTGCTATAAGTATAATAGGGAAATATGTATAGGAAAATTATAATAAGGTTATTAATGGCTCTGATTTGTTCGTTTGTAGTTATAGTTGCTGTTAGCAGGGAAGCGGTTTGTGCCGAAGGCGTCGCGGAATATAAGGCTGACGATGTCAGGCTGATCCTTTCAGACGGCAAAGAGAAAGTGCTCAAGGGATGCCGTATAAATGGCCGGTATTTCTGTAACTTTTCAGGTACTCTTTGCGTACACGACAACAATATAAAGGCACTGGACGGCAACGTGTCGAAAAACTGCGGAGGCGGGGCATTAATCGGTAATCTGCAAGGGGCAAAAGACACGATTCAGAATAATATCAGTAACACTGCCTCGACAATCGATTGGTTTAAAAAAGAGTGTAAACGCCTTATTAGCGATATGAGCATGACAGACGGCAGTGGCAAGTTTATTATCGACAGTAAGAAACTAGAATCGCAAACCCTGCTATCGGGTGACACCCCATCTAAAATCGAAAAGGATAAAACATACAGGTTCGCGTATGAAGCCAAATATTCAGACAATGTTGTGAAAACAATATATTGTGCGATAAATACAAGGATATGGGTTAGTTATATCAGTACAGACTAATGATTTCTTCACAAGTTAGCGGTAACCACTCTGCCCTGTCTGAAGGGGTCTGTGATAAGTCTCCTTAATGTAAAAATAATTAAACGAGGTCTTGGAAGATATGATTTCTGAAAGAGCGAAAAAAGTCAAACCGTCGGCAACACTTTCCATCGATACGAAGGCAAAGGAGATGAAGGCATCCGGCATCGACGTAATCAGCTTCGCCGTCGGCGAACCGGACTATGATACGCCAGATAATATCAAGGCGGCCGCCATTAAGGCTATAAACGAAGGCTTTACAAAATATACACCGGTTGGCGGCATACCGGAACTCAAAAATGCCATCGCGGGAAAGCTGCAAAAAGACAACAACCTTCAGTATAAGCCTAATGAGATACTGGTCTCAGTGGGCGCTAAGCATTCTTTGTATAATGCCGCCCAGGCCCTTTACAGCGAAGGGGACGAGGTTATAATACCTGCCCCATACTGGGTGTCTTATCCGGACCAGGTGCTTCTGAATGACGCCACACCGGTTATTGTGGAGACATCGGAGGAGGATTTGTTTGTGGTCTCGCCGGAGGCGCTCTCTAAGGCGATTACGAAAAAAACCAGGGCCATTGTGTTGAACTATCCGTCGAATCCGACCGGATTCACATATGGCAAAAAGGCCCTTGAGGCCATTGCGGAGATAGTTGTTAAGAATGATATATATGTTATATCTGATGAGATATATGAGAAGCTGCTCTATGACGGCTTAAAGCATGTGAGTATAGCCTCAATAGGGCCGGAGATCAAAAAGCGCACGATAGTTATAAATGGTTTCTCAAAGACATATGCGATGACCGGCTGGCGCGTTGGTTATGCGGCAGGTGACGCGGCGGTAATCAAGGCCATGGAGAATATTCAGAGCCAGTCCACCTCAAACCCAACATCGATTTCACAGAAGGCCGCCATTGAGGCCATAAACGGCCCGCAGGACTTCATCCCCGTGATGCTGGAGGAGTTTGACCGGAGGAGAAAGCACATGGTAACAGAGCTTAACGCCATAGATGGCGTGTCGTGTAAGATGCCCCAGGGGGCGTTTTATGCCTTTGCTAATATAAAGGGGTATCTTGGCAAGAGGTCAGCAAATATGGTGATAAAGGACTCCTCGGACATGGCCCTGTATCTGCTTGAGGAGGCGGCCATAGCCCTTGTGCCTGGTAGTGCCTTTGGCGCCGAGGGATATATCAGGTTGTCCTACGCGACCTCGATGGAAAAAATTCAGGAGGGCCTCGCCAGGATTAAAGCGGCCCTGAAAATACTGGCTTAAGATGCCAAAGACTATAACCGGATTTCGTTCCGGATTTGTTGCGATAATGGGCAAGCCAAACGTGGGGAAGTCCACGCTGTTAAATATGGTAACCGGCCAGAAATTAGCCATTGTCACCTCAAGGCCCCAGACGACGAGAAACAGGATAATGGGTGTTAAGAACGTGCCGCAGGGCCAGATTGTTCTGTTCGATACGCCGGGGATACATGCGCCGTTACACACGCTGGGGCGTTTTATCTTAAAGACCTCAATGGATACTGTTGGCGAGGTGGAGTTGGTATATCTGGTTGTAAATCCCGTACGCCCGGACGAGGAGGATATTGCCCTGATGAATGTGCTTAAGGATACGGGTAAGAAACTCTTTCTTGTTGTAAATAAGACAGACATGGTAAAGGATAAGCTGGCACTTCTCACCGTTATAGATGCCTATAGGAGATATATTGATTTTGCCGAGATTATTCCTATATCGGCCAAGACCGGCAGCGGGGTTGATGACCTTGTAACGGAGACATTGTATTATTTGCCTGAAGGCCCGAAGTACTATCCCGACGAAGTAGTAACGGATGTGTTTGAGAGGTTTATGGTGTCGGAGATCATAAGGGAAAAGCTGATGGACTACACACATGACGAAATCCCGCACGCCATAGCAGCGGATATAGTTAGGTGGGAAGAGAAAAAGAGCGGTTTGATCTCGATAAGCGTAAATATATTTGTTGAAAAACCTTCCCAAAAGGGTATAATAATAGGTAAAAACGGCAAGATGCTGAAGGCTGCCGGCACGAGGGCACGTAAGGACATAGAGGAGCTTGTTGGCACGAAGGTCTATTTGGATTTGTTTATAAAGGTGAAAAAGAATTGGCGAAAAGATGTAGCCGCGTTGAACGAATTGGGGTTTAAATAGAATGGTTATAAGGATGAAGGTCGATGGGTTGTTATTTGACCCCAGAAGCGGCATGTACATACTCCTGTTGAAGGCCACAGAAGGTGAGGAGACGCTGCCGATTTGGATAGGGAAGCCGGAGGCAGACTCAATAGCCCTTGCGTTAGGCAAGGTGGTAACACCGCGTCCGCTTACGCATGATCTTGTGAAGAATATAATTGAGGAACTCAACATGTCGGTATCAAAGGTTATCGTCCATGAGATTATTGACAATACATATTATGCCACACTATACGTAACGGACGGCAAGGCTGACCGTCCGATAGACTCAAGGCCCAGCGATGCCGTTGCGGTTGCCCTGAGGACTAACTCCCCGATATATGTCGAGGAGACGGTCATTGAGCGTAGAAACACGGACGAACTTGAGGAGTGGCTCAAAAACCTCAAACCTGAAGACTTTGGCAACATTATGTAATGCGCTTCAGAACTGAGGGCATTGTCTTTAAGGGTCTCCCATTCGGAGAGGCCGACATGATTATGACGATTTTCACCCGCCACAGAGGTTTTATCCGGGCGTTTGCGAAGAGTCCCAGGAAGACAAAGAGCAGATTCGGCTCTGCCCTGGAGCCATTTTCACATATCAATATGACCCTATGGGGCAAGGAAAACGCGGAGCTTCCTAAGCTCATTCAGGCTGATATAGTCCATCCGTTTCAGAAACTTCGCGAGGAGCTTAATTGTTTTCTCAGGATGATGGAGATATTTGAGATGACGTTTATGTTTATCCCTGAACATGACAGGCAGGATGGGCTGTTTGACATACTGCTTGATACGTTGATGTTGCAGGAGGTGGATTGTCTTAATGCGAAGGTGATTCTCTGCTATAAGATAAAGATGTTGAGCGCCGCGGGTTTTATGCCGAGGCTAAGCGGGTGTGCGCGCTGTGCGGGTATGGGGAGGCGTTTTTATTTTCGTGAGGGTTCGATTTTGTGTGATGGGTGTGTTGATAGAAATAATTCTTTAGAAGGATTTGAGCTTTCCGTTGGGGCGATAAAGCTGTTTGAGACGTTACGGCTTTGGGAATGGGGTAAGTTAAGCCGCGTGGTCCCCTCCAATGTCTTGATTGATGAATTAAATAGGATGCTTAATCTTCATATTCGTTATCGACTGGAAAAGAGACTTAAGACAAGGGAGTTTATTGAACATTTAACATGAGGGCGCTGCCCTCAAACTCCCGCAAGGGAGCGCGGCCCCCTTGACCCCATCCTTTAAGCATTATTTAAAGTTGTAGTGTTTTTTTATTGGCTCTTTGATGTCCCATGTGCAGGAGAGGCCTTTTGGGAAGGTTACGAAGTCGCCTTTGCCGAATTCTACCTTTTTGCCGTCTTTGGTTGATACTGTTACCTTGCCTTCCAGGATATAGCATTCTTCTGTGTCGCCGTATTGCCAGTCGAAGACAGATACTTCTTTCTGCCAGATGGGCCAGTTATTGACTCCTTGCTTCTTAAGGTCTTCTTCCGCGGGTTTTACTACTTTAATTTCCATTTAAACCTCCTGAGAATATTTACTCACCGATTATATTGACCACAATTTTTCTGTGGCGTGGTTTATGGTCGAAGTCTGCAAGGACTATTTGTTGCCAGGTGCCGAGGAATAGCTTGTTGTTCTCGAAGGGGATTGTGAGGCCTGGCCCCTGAAGCGCTGCGCGGACGTGGCTGAAGCCGTTGGCGTCGCCCCAGGTGTCGTCGTGTGCGTAGCGTTTGTTCATGGGGGCGAGTTTGTCGTAGAGGTCGGCCATGTCTTTGATAAGGCCGGGTTCGTATTCGAGGGTCGTGATGGCCGCGGTTGAGCCTATGACGAACACGGTTAGGATACCGCTTGCGATATTCGACTCGGTCAGGACGCTGGTAACGTGGCTGGTTATGTCGATGAGATGGCCGTTGCCACGCGTACTGAATGTCAGGGTTTCGTTTAGTACCATAGCCATGTATCCTATAGATTAGTTTTAGGGAGGATCCCTATGCCGCACTCGTCGATGTGCAATCTGAAGCGGTCTTTGTTGCTGTCATAGCCCAGGGTCTCGCCTTCGTTGATGATGTTGTTTTTGTCGATTATGACTTTTTTGAGTTTAGCGCCTTTTTTGATGTGGACGCGCTCAAGGATAATGGAGTCGGTGATCTCGACGTCTTCTTCGATTATGACGCTGCTTCTGATGATGGAGTTTTTGATAGTAGCGCCTTTAATTCTGACGCCGTTGGAGATGGAGCTGTTTTGGATGTCGCCGCTGATGATCTTGGCCGGTGGGACGAAGGATATGGTTGGGTGGATTGGCCAATTATTGTTATAGATGTCGAAGATAGAGTGTTCACCGAGCATATCCATGTTAGAGTCCCAGAATGCCTTAATCGTTCCAACGTCGCGCCAGTAGCCGATTTCTTCGTATGATTTAGTGCCGGGGATAACATTCATGGAAAAGTCATATGCAAAGAGGCTGCCCGAGCTAACGAGAGAGGGCAGGACATAGCCTCCGAAGTCGTGTTCGTTTTTTTTCTGCGCGTCTGCGAGGGCGGAGAGCAGGACGTCGGTGTCGAAGATATAGTTACCCATGGAGATGAAGGCCTTTGTGGGGTCTCCCGGCATAGAGGATGGGTTTTTGGGTTTTTCCTCGAAACGTTCGATGCGTGCGTCTTTGGCCGCCTTGATGACGCCGAAGGCCGAGGCCTGGTCAATAGGGACGGGAGAGGCGGCAACGGATACCTTTGCGCCGCGTTCAATGTGGAAGTCGAGCATTTGTCCGATGTCCATACGATAGATGTGGTCAGAACCGAAGATAACCACATGTGTTGGCGCATGTTGCTGGATAAGGTTAACGTTTTGGAGCACGGCGTCGGCGGTACCCTGGAACCATTCGAGGCCTTTGCGCATCTGAGGCGGGACTATGGTAATGAATTGGTCGCGGGAGACGGAGGTCTGGCTCCAGTTCTCCTGGATGTGCGAGATGAGGGACTGAGATTTGTATTGGACGAGTAAATAGATGGAATAGATACCGGAATTGATGATGTTACTAAGGACAAAGTCAACGATTCTGTACCTTCCCCCGAATGGCACAGATGGTTTGGACCTCATTGCGGTAAGTGGAAAAAGTCTCCGGCCTTCACCACCGGCAAGTACAAGTGCTAAAACCTTCCTCTTCATAAGACCTCCTTAGTTATTCTTCTCAGGTACAATAGTACAGGCAATAGAATGATTATACACGATAACATAACGCTAATACAACACTAAACGCGCTAATACAACACTAAACTTATGGCAACCTCCACAAGGGGGATTATAACACAACACTGGTGTCTCTTGCTTTAACCTGATATATTGATTTATAATATTAGTAGGTGTTTGGAGGGCGTAGATAGATGTTTGGGTAATATTAAGGCTGCCAGAGGATGGTAGGTGGGGAAGTTTAAACACATCTACGAAAAAAGGAGGTAAATCATGGTATCGAAAATTATCACCTTAGTAGGAGAGTCCCCCGTAAGTTGGGAAGATGCCACAACGAACCTCATCAAAGAAGCCCAGACCAGTCTCAGAGGCATCACCCGCATAAGAGTTACTGAATTCGACGTCAGAATGGCAGAAGAGAAAGTTTCCACGTTCCGTGTTAAAGCGGAGGTAGCGTTCAAAATCGAAGCGTAAAGCCAACTGTCAGGCTACGCCCTGCAAGAGCGGGTTCGGCATATAGATGGATTAGCCGGACCTGCTCGCGTACCCATGCCAACACAAAGTGTACAGGAGGAGCAGCGTTTAACTATGATTGAGGATGTCCATTTTGAGAACTATTTAATCGGGAAATTCGGAGATGTGAAACTTATTGAGTTAAAGCGTCTTGGAGAGGGTGTCCATGGAACCGGGTTTTCAGCAGTGATTAAATCTCCGAAGGGAGCAATTACGTGTGTTATTAAGGAATTAGGGCATGAGGGTTTAGGCCATATTAATCCTTCCGACAGGGCCGGCGTTTTCCTGCTCGCCTTTGATGAATACGGAAGCCTTCCAAACCACGTAAAAGCCATTGATGTGTTATCCCTGCAAGGCGATGGTTCGATAAAATCCATTGCCGGAGGTCTGGAGTATTTTCTTTTAATGGAAATGGCAACAGGTGAAAGCTATTTTACAGACATTGAAGCGATGAAAACAAAGGCGGCACTTGACCAGACAGATATCAGAAAAATTAAGGCTATGGCAAGTTATCTGTCAAAAATACATAATATCAAAAAAGATTCCAAAATGGACTACTATAGAAAGCTAAGGGATACCATAGGGCACGGTGAATGTATTATGGGTGTGTTCGATTCCTACCCTGACGGCACTCTTTCATTTAGAGAAATGGCAGAATTAGAGAAAAAATGTATAGATTGGCGGGTACGGTTAAAACCGCTATACAAGAGACTTTGTGTGATTCATGGGGATTTCCATCCCGGCAATATACTTTTTAGCAGTCCTGAGGAGTTCATTCTCCTGGACAGAAGCCGCGGTCCATATGGAGACGCTGCCGACGATGTTACCGCTCTTACCATAAACTATGTATTTTCTTCTATCACACAAAGCGGTATAATCTATGGGCCATATAAGGACGCTCTCATGCTTTTTTATAAGGAATATCTGAGACTGTCCGGTGATATGGAGATTTTAAAAGTAGTGCCGTTTTTTTACGCATTTCGAGCGGTTGTCGTTGCTAATCCCATATTTTACCCTGCCACGGACAAGCCTCAAAGAGATGCGATTTTTCGTTTTACACACAACGTACTAGACGATACTGAATTTGATTATGAAAACGCCGGAAAATATTTATAGACCCGCGCTTTTCTAACCTGCAACCCTCTATCTCAACTTTGAAATCGCCATAATAATATCTTTTTTCCCAATAGTACCAACCAGTTTGCCGTCTTTGAGAACAGGCAGGTGGTGGATCTTTTTCCCTGCCATAATATCGGCAACCTCATGTATTGGCGTTTCCTCAGTTATTGTCGTTATATCCCTCGTGCAGATATCTTTAACGGTAGAGGCAGCCATCTTTGCAATTTCACGTTTGAAATGTGATTCACTCTCAATGGGAATAAAGGCATCGAATATCCTGATAACGGTCGGTATGTGCAACGATGTCTCTAAGTGAATCAGGTCATTTGCCGTCACAACCGCGTAGAGTGAGCCGTCATTTGCCACAACCGGCGCGCCGGATATGCCTTTTTCAATAAAGAGCCTGCCAAGCTCCTCAACCGTCATCTCCGGCGTAACTGAAATTATTTCCCTGTTCATTATATCTTTTGCTTTCATTTCTGCACCTCAGCCTTTAATTATATTATATCAGAGAACAGGGAACTAATACAATTACATCCTTTGCCTGGAGCATCTAAGGCAAAATTTATCAGGTATTTGCTATAATAAAGATATATCTGAGGCAACGTATATATGTCGCAAGTATTATGGTTAACAGGGCTTCCTGGCAGTGGGAAAAGCGCTATAGCAGATGCCTTTAAGGCACACCGTAGTGATTTTTTTATCTTGCGGATGGATGAGCTTAGAAAAATCGCAACACCCGAGGCCTCTTATTCGGAACAGGAAAGAGAGATTCTATACAGGGCGCTTGTTTTTACTGCCAGGGCTATATCATCTCTCAACCATAACACGATTATTGACGCCACCGGCAATCGCAGGCGTTGGCGTGGCCTTGCGCGTGAGTTAATTCCTCATTTTAGTGAGATATACATAACCTGCCCGCTTGAAATCTGTATGAAACGAGAAAAAAGCCGCCTGGAAAAATTCTCCGCGCCTGATAACATTTATAATAAAGCCCTCAGGGGTGCCTCTGTCCCGGGCATCAACACGCCATATGAACCTCCGCTGAATCCGGAACTGGCCGTTGATTCATCCACCATGCCAATAGAAGAAATCGTTAGCCTTATTGAACGTCTGTTAATATAGACAATTCTGCTATTTTTGTACCGCAGTCTGTATGCTGATATCAGGAGGTTTTTTCCTGAAGAGGAGCAGCTCTTCCATGTCTTTAGACGTAAAGGACTCGTGCATGTCCGGTTCCGGGATGCTTCCATGCTTGCGGGATGTGTGAACCCTGGCTGGTATTTTTTCGTACAAGTGGGCTGTCTCTTTAGTGGGATACAAGGGGGGCCTGGTGGATAACACACTTACACTTTTGGAAAAAATCCACTCTGGCAGCTCTTTTAACTCGTTAAGTTTCAGGTTTTGAGCGTTAATAATCTTCATGCCGTTATAAAATATTAAAGGCATACCTGAATCGGCAATAAAGGCGGACTGCCCATCGGCGCCTTCTCTTCTGAGGAAGCTGGTGACATCCTCAAGCCGGTCGGTGTACGGGGTGTAAGTTTCACGTATAAGTGTCGCCAACGGCAACGCAGGGGAGTGTATCAGAAAGGGGGCGTTAGACGGGTCAAGCAATCTTATAGGATAAAGGGGATAGTACGCGGCATAGTTGGTAAGGCATAAAATCAGGACTAAGGCGTAACGGACAATCTTACTCCCAAAGTATTTATTTAAAATGGCCGACTGTGAGATGAACGCTGCCGGAAACAGCGCAAGGAGATAACGTAAAAATACCCCTGGCGCGAAAGAGACCGTGGCAATAACAGAGGGAATCAGTATCCACAAAAAGGTCTCGATGTCATCGGAGGGCTGCCTCATACCGGGTTTGTCTTGGGGACGCACTAACATATAAATGAGCGGTACCATGAAAATCACAAGGGCAATTATATGGAAATTCATCTCCCACAGATAGTAGACAACTTTCTCGGCTATATTTTCCTTGCCGGCCTGTCCGGCTTGCCGCCAGACCCTGGCATAGAGTATCCAGGGCATAGCCGTAAGGGTGAAGATTAACAAGACGGCCGCCACTGAGCGCCAGAGCTTATCGTACCTCTTGTAAACTACAACTGCAAGTATAAATAAGGCGGCCAGACTGCCGGCAACGACAATATAGTTGGTGTAAAACTGAATCGTAAGGGCAGTGGCCAGAAGGGTTATCCCGCCGGCCCTCCTTCCCTTTAACAGCAGACAAACACCCAAAATAAGCACAATCGCGGCAAATATTACCAGTGAATAATAACGGCACTGCCTTGCGTGCAGGACAAATGCCTCAGAGGCTGCAAGAAAAAGCATCGACATAAGCGCAATCTCGTGGCTGCCGTATATACGATACGCGGCGAAGGCAATAAGCGCCACGGACAAAAATCCAATTATGGCAAAAGGCATACGTGCCGCCGCGGTACTCTGCCCGAATAGTTTGAATGAAGCGGCGGCAAGATATTCGGCAAGCCACGGCGACCATATCCAGTTGCCATATTTGTCTGCGTCGATTTCCTCGCCTATGTAGGTAATAACGTTCTTTTCGTCTGAGACTTTGGGCAGGCCGAACTTATTGATGTTAACGGCCAAAAGTGCCGTAGTAAGTTCATCGCCCCACATCAGGCGATCTCCGAGATGGTAGAATATCAAAAAAAAGGCCAGGCACGAAATAAGCACATACGCAGACGCTGTCTTGTAATCAAGCCTGGACATATTACTGCGCCCGGTCTCTTCGTTTATACACTTCCATTTGCACAATCTCCGGGTTGGTAAAGTATTCGTGGGGGTCCGGTTCGGGGGTGCCCCCCCTTCTGTCTGAGTTGTGTACGGGTATTGAAACTGTTTCGTAGTGCTTGGAGATAATCCCGGAAGGGGTTATGTCAGTATTGCCGGAGATGCCTGAAGCGCTTACGGGAAACACCCAATCGGGCAATTTATCCGCTGAAAAATTTTTAACTATCCTCGCGTCGATAATCTTCATATCCGTATGGAAAATGAGTGGAAACTCCGGGTCGGCGACATAGACAGACTGCCCGGCAGATGCCTCTTTTTTCAGGAACTTCACCACATCATCCAGCCGATTTGTGTAGGGCGCCGTAATTGACCGGATCAGCTTTACGATAGTCAGCCTCGGCTCGTGATAGCCGTCAAACGGATAGGGCGTGTAAACAGAGACATAGTTAGTGGTTATCAGCAGTAGTGTTAAGACAGCGGCAAGGGCACCGGGCCTGGCGTATTTAAGCAGTAATCCGGCTTCGATAATCGCAAGCACAGGCAATAGCGGGGTTATGTAGCGCAGATTCTGCCCCGGCCCCATTGATAAGATCAACACATGTAAGGGTACGAAAAGCCAAAGCAGCCATCCGATATCGGCCTCGACTGAGGTTTCTGAGGGCTTGCCTTCAGCGCCTCTGACGCGGCGGTAAATGTAATAACCCAACGGCAATATTAATAAAGTAAAGGGGAAGATATGAAAGTGTATCTCCTTAGAGTAAACCATAAGCCCGTGAATGAAATTCCCGCCCTCGGCATAGGAACCTTGTCTCCAGGGCCTTGCGTATAAAAGCCACGGGGTTGTGGCTGATACAAAGAGCAGAAGGCCGACTCCAAGCCGGTAAAAAATCCTGCCATAGCGCTTGCGGATAAAAACGGCCCAAACACCTATGGCGATTAAATTTCCGGGTACGACGACATAGTTGCAGTAAAACTGTAGGGACAGGGCCGCGGCGGTATGCCATGTGCCGTATCTTGAGTCTTTTGTTAAAATAAGGTAAAGTCCGTAGATAAGCCAGACCTGCCCGAAGATAATCAACGAATAGTAGCGTCCCTGCCTGGCGTGAAGGATAAAGAGTTCTGTTGTGGTAAAAATAAGGGTCGAAAGCACGGCCTTATTGTAATCGCCTGAGACACGATAGACTAAGAACATAAGGCCGGCGGCGGCAAAAAATCCGGCAGCGGCAAAAGGAAGCCGTGCCGCAAGCGTGGACTTGCCCATGAGAGAGAAGGATGCCGCGGCAAGATATTCGCCAAGCCACGGCCTCCATGTCCAGATATGGTTTTTGTTGGAATCGACCTCCTGGCCGTATAATGTAATCGTGTTTTTGCCGTCAGTGTTTACCGGCAGCCCATACCTTACGATATTAAGGGCAAGCAGCGCGGTCTCTGCCTCATCCCCCCACAGGGGCCGCTCGCCAAGGTTATAAAAAAGCATAAACGCGGTAAGGCCTGAGAGTGCTATACATATTGCCGCCCTTGCAATGCGTTGCTTGCCTGTTAAGCAGTTCATTTCGTGCCGGGGATTCTTTTATATATGACGAATTTTTCTTTGTCTCCGGGGCTGAAGTATTCATATTTGTCGGGGTCTGCAATACTGCCCGCCCTTTTAGACTTATGGACTTCGATTTCTATTGGCATGAAATCTTTTGATAAATCATCGGGGAGCATATCCGGTTTCATGTCAAATACGCATGATGGGCCAATTGGAAAAAACCAATCCGCCTGAGACATTGCCCTACCGGAGGTGAATCTGCCGTCGATTATCTGCATATCAGTATAAAATATTAAGGGAAACTCAGAGTCGAATGCTAAAACGGACTCACCTGGGGCTGCCTCTTTTTTAAGAAACGCGGCGACATCCTTTAGCCTGCTTGAATACGGTGTGGCTATGGAACGTATTAAGTTAATTATCGGCAAGGCCGGCTTGTGGCCATACCTGAAGAAGTATAAGCCGAAAATGGATAAAATATTTGTAAAACATAGAAGCCCGACAAGTAAGTACCGCAAGAGAATGCCCTTTAGGTATCTCTTTAGTAAGATGGCCTGCAGGATAGCAAACACGGGGATAAGAGGTATTAAATAACGCACAAACAGCCCCGGCGTAACGGAAACTATGGCAAGCTGCAATGGGATTAAAATCCACAGGAAAAGCTCCACATCTCTCTGTGCAGGGGTTTTTTCGATTGAGGCATGTCGGATGCCGCCCGAAAACCGGCTGAAAATGAAGAATACGGCAGGTATTAACAATAATACGAATGGAAATATGTGAAAATTTATCTCAACCGCATAGTAATGAAGCTTGGGGATAAAGAGCCTGTTATCTATATTTCCTGTTTGAGTCCATGACTTTGCGTATAGAATCCATGGGGCTGCCATCAACGCAAATGCCGCAAATCCTGAAATAATATAACGCCAAAGACGCTTATGGCGTTCGTGTACAAGGATTGCCGTAAATACGATGGCTATGATATTGCCGATGACGATAATGTAGTTGCAGTAAAACTGAACGGCAAGCGCCAGTGCCATATAAAAAGCGCCTCGCCTGTATCGTTGCGTGAGCATGCGGTAAAACCCCAATATAAGCCAAATCTCTGCAAAAATCACAACCGAATAGTACCTGCACTGCCTGGCATGAAGGATAAATAGCTCTGAGGTGATAAAAAACAGCGCGGCTATAATGGCCGTCTCGTGGCTCCCATATATTTTATATACCAGCCAGGTGAACAAGCCTGCGCTAAGAAGGCCAAACACGGCAAACGGCAGGCGTGCCGCCTCAGTGCCCTTGCCAAAAAGAAAAAAGGACGCAGCCGTAATATAATTGTCAAGCCACGGACGCCAGATCCACACATTGTCTTTATTGGAATCCACCGCCGGGCCGTACAAGGTTACGGTGTTTCTGCCATCCGTGTTTAGCGGCAGGCCATGCTTCATAATATTCGTGGCAAGCAGGGCCGTTTCGGCCTCGTCACCCCAGAGATACCTGTCATCGAGATTGTAAAAAAGCGCTATAGCGGCAAAACCAAAGATAGCTAAATAGATGGCAACCAGCCTGAAGCGCTTAAAGTATCCTGTCGGGGCAGAGGAGTTCATCTGGGGGCGTCCGGTTTTCTTTTGTATATGGCAAAAGTCTCTTTATCTTCGGCGCTGAAGTACTCATACCTGTCGGGGTCGGGAATCATTCCACCTGTTTTGGTATTGTGGACTTCGATTTCAATCCTGTTATAGCCGTTTAAGATTGACGCGGGCAGTTCCATAGGCTCGATGTCAAACATGCACGAGACACATTTCAGAAAAATCCAATCCGGCTTTTGTATAGGCTTTTCAGAGTGTAATCTGCCGTCGATTATTTGCATGCCTGTGTAAAACATCAAAGGAAACTCGGTATCGAATACCAGGATGGATTCATTTGGCGCGGCCTCCTTTTTGAGAAATCTTATGACATCTTCCATTCTGTCGGAGTATGGCGCAGCAATGGACCGTACCAGGTTAATAATCGGAAAGGCCGGCTTGTGTCCGTAGTTAAGGAGGTATAATCCGTACACTGGCAGGAAATTGGTAAGGCAGATAAGGCCGGCAAGGACATATCGCACAAGTGCGGCTTTAATGTATCTCATAATTAAAAGGGCCTGTATGGCAGACACTACAGGGATAAGAGATGTAACGTAACGTAAGAACTGGCCCGGTGCCAGAGAAAAAATAATAAGCTGCAGGGGTATTAAAATCCACAAGAAAAACTCCACGGCACTCTGCCGCGGCGTGTTATCCGCCGGAAAGAGGCGTTTGCCGCCAGTCCCCCACTTAAAGGCCTTATATCCGGCCGGTATCAGTAACAATATATAGGGAAACAAATGAAAATTCACCTCAACTGCGTAAAAACGAAGATTATTGAAATAGAAATTCATGTATATAAATCCTTTTTGAACCCAGGGCCTTGCGTATAATATCCATGGCGCGGCCATTAAGGTAAACGCCGCCAACCCACTGGCAATGTAACGCCATGAAAGCCGCCTATTGTGTTCGTTGGCAATAAGCGCTGTAAGGGCGATTGCCAGGACATTTCCTATGACAATAATGTAGTTACAATAAAACTGAACGGCCAGGGCCATTGCCATATGCAAGGCGCCACGCCTGTATCTGGCATTGAAAAGATGGTAAAGCCCAAGAATAAGCCAGACCTCGGCT
>PEAC01000077.1 GCA_002753305.1 Nitrospirae bacterium MYbin6 | reverse complement strand
AAAAGACAAGATGAAAATAGCGCTGGATGCAATGGGAGGCGACAATGCCCCTGATGTTACGGGCTGAAGGATGTCGAGACACGCTACAGGCAGCGCTATGTAGATTTGATCGTAAACCCTACCGTAAAGAAGACCTTTGCCATGAGGAGCAGGATTCTTAAAGGCTTCAGGGATTTTTTAGAGGAGCGCGGCTTTATTGAGGTCGAGACCCCGATGATGCACCCCATTGCCGGCGGCGCCGCGGCAAAACCCTTTAAGACGTTTCATAACGCACTGGAGACGGAGTTATATCTGCGCATAGCCCCGGAGCTTTACCTTAAACGCCTCCTTGTCGGCGGGTATGATAAGATTTTTGAGATAAACAAGAATTTCAGGAACGAGGGCATCTCCACAAGGCACAACCCCGAGTTTACGATGCTTGAGTTTTATATAGCCTATAAGAATTACGAATTCCTGATGGACTTCACCGAGGAGATGGTCTGTGACGTGGCCATAAAATCAATCGGCACGTTGCAATTCAAATACGGTAAGCTCAACATAGACCTTACGCCTCCATGGAAAAGGCTGACGTTTTTCGGCGCCCTTCAGGAAAAGGGGCTGCCCGAGGCAATAGCCCGCGACCCCGGAAAGTCCGTCGAGTGGGCACGGCAAAATGGCATTGATATACCAAAGGACCTGCCCGAAGGCAAATTAATATTCGATGAGCTGTTTAGTGAACTCGTCGAGCCGGGGCTGATTCAGCCCACGTTTATCACCGACTACCCGGTTGAGATATCACCGCTTGCCAAGCGAAAAAAGGACAACCCCGCACTCGTTGACCGCTTCGAGCTGTTTGTCGTAGGCAGAGAGCTGGCAAACGCCTTCTCAGAGTTAAACGACCCTATTGACCAAAGGGGCAGATTTCAGGCCCAGTCCGAGGCAAAGGTTCTGGGCGACGAAGAGGCGCACTCGATGGATGAGGACTTCCTCAGGGCGCTTGAATTCGGGATGCCGCCGGCAGCCGGCGAAGGCATCGGCATTGACCGGTTAGTGATGCTCCTCACAGACTCCCACTCAATCAGGGACGTAATACTGTTCCCACAGCTAAAGCCAGAGCAGCAGTGAGACTAAGCTACCCTTTTTTCATAGCCCTGCGGTATTCCAAGTCAAGGAAAAAAAACAGGGGCGTTTCGTTTAATACTGTAATATCCATAGGCGGTGTGGCCCTCGGGGTTATGGCCCTCATAATCGTACTATCCGTAATGAGCGGCTTTCACGAGGACTTGCAGAGGAAAATCCTTGGCGTAAACACCCATTTAATTGTCTTAAGCTATGACGGCAAGATAAAAAATTACAGAGAACTGGCTGAGCAGATAAGGGCAATGCCCCGCGTCAGGGCGGTCTCGCCTTTTGTCCTTGGGCAGACCATGGCGGCCCGTTATAAGAAGGCCCAGGGGATATACCTGCGCGGCGTGCTGCCTGCCCTTGAGCAGACCACAACGGACATCGGCAAGTACGTAAAGCACGGCTCCGTAAATGCCCTCAACGACATAGAAAACGGCATTGTAGTGGGAAAGGAACTTGCCTCCAATTTAGAGGTCTCCCTGCATGACGAGATAAACATCATCTCACCAATGGGCGACATCGGCCCGCTGGGGATGCTGCCAAAGACGAGGAAGTTTAAGATTGTGGCGATTTTCGAGGTCGGCATGTTCGAGTATGACTCAAACCTTGCGATGGTCTCGATGCAATCGGCGCAGAAATTCTTTGACATCGGCGACGCGGCAAGCGGTGTTGAAGTAAAAATCGACGACATATACCAAGCCGCCTCCGTGCGGACGTATATGAATAAATCCCTCGGCTACCCCTACCACGCGCGCGACTGGATGCAGATGAACAGGAACCTGTTTTCAGCGCTGAAACTTGAGAAATTCGCCATGTTTGTCATTCTGACTTTGATTGTGCTGGTTGCGGCATTTAATATAATCTCGACACTTATTATGAACGTAATGGAGAAACAGCGAGAGATAGCAATTCTTAAGACAATGGGGGCAACAAACACGGGCATAATGTGGATATTTATGATACAGGGGCTGTTTATCGGCCTGGCGGGCACACTGATTGGCCTGGCGGGCGGCTCGATAATCTGCATTCTTCTGGATTCCTACGAGATAATCAAACTGCCTGCCGACGTTTATTACTTAAGCCACCTGCCGGTAAAGGTGAAACTCATGGACTTCGTGCTGGTTGCCGTATCGGCGCTGGCGATAAGTTTTCTATCAACCATATATCCGGCGTATCAGGCGGCCAGGCTCAATCCGATTGAGCCATTGAGGTATGAATAGGGTGTTTAAGTTCTTCGGGCGTATTATTATGTTAACGTTTCTGTCGGGGGCGTGTTTTCTGGTAATAGCGTATTATCATGGCGGAGGGAAATTCAGGTGGTTTGGCGAAAAAATAGAAGACTTCGCGTCTGACGCGAAGGTCTTTATGTATAAAACAGCCGATAAGGCCGATGACCTGGGGCAGCGTATGCGCGCCGTCATGGGGACGTATAAGACGTACGATGAGGCAATAGAGTCGGCTAAGGCAATAAAAAAGGCCGCACAGGGCAAGGCCACTGACAATGGCACTGAGACCGAACCAGCCAACTCAACGCCGCCCAAAGACGAAAAAGATAAAAAAGACGAGCTTGATGATAAACATAGGTAATCTCACAAAATCCTTCCCAACCGAGGCCGGTACGCTGACCGTCTTAAACGGTGTGGACATGGTAATCGAAAAGGGGAAGTTTATCTCAATAATGGGGGCCTCCGGCGTAGGTAAAAGTACGCTCTTGCACGTTACCGGTACGCTTGACAGGCCGACAGCCGGTGAGGTGTCATATAACGGCGAGGATGTCTTTAAGCTTAATGACAAAGACCTTGCCGCCTTCAGAAACAGGACTATTGGGTTTGTGTTTCAGTTTCACAACCTGCTGCCGGAGTTTAACGCCCTTGAGAACACGATAATGCCGGGCCTCATAGCCGGAATGGAGAGGGAGGCGCTGCGGCAGCGGGGCAGGGAGATACTTGATGAGCTTGGTCTCAGGGACAGGCTCCTGCACAGGCCCGGTGAGCTGTCAGGCGGAGAGCAGCAGCGTGTGGCCGTTGCCCGCGCCCTGGTGCTTGACCCCCTTGTGGTGCTTGCCGATGAGCCCACTGGCAATCTGGACACAAAGACCGGCGAAATGCTTATAGAACTCCTTCTTGATATAAACCGTAAAAAGGGTACGACGTTTATAATAGTAACGCACAACGAGGCCTTCGCAAAGAAGACCGACATTATCTATGTAATGGTAGATGGAACACTGAAGGCCTAACGTCTGCATCAGGCTCGCGCGATAAAATCCGGCATATAGTGATAAACTTATTTAACAGGGTAAAGTTCGTATCTCTCAACACCAAGCTGCTTATATTTGGCCTGTTTTGCATGGCTATGCTTGGGGTGAGTTTTTATTACGATTTCAGGAACACGGTGGCACTTGAGGCATTCACCGTACATATGCAGGCGGATTACGAGCAAAAGTTCAGGGCACTTTACCGCTTTAAGCTCTACATGGCGGTGTTTTTTTTCTTCATGGTCGTATTGTCTATAGTAGTGGCAAGGACGATTGTCACGCGGCGTATATTAAGGATAATAGGGGCCGTAAGGAGGGTTGCCCAGGGGGACTTTCACACAAGGATTAATCTGAGGAGCAAGGATGAAATAGCTGAACTTGCCAGATACTACAACGTAATGGCAGACGCCCTTGACAGCTCGTTTAACGAAATGGAGATACTTGCCTCGTTCCCGGAGAAAAATCCATCGCCCATCATGGGGCTTCAGATACATGGTGAACAACTGCTGATAACATACATTAATCCTGCGGCACAGGCCCTGATATGCACAAAAAATCTAAACAAATCTGAGCTTATCCCACCACGGCTGAAAGAAACCGTGGAAACCCTCGTGTCAGAAGATAAGGACTCTACGCACTGTGAAATCAGGATAAAGGATAAGGTCTTTATTCAATACATCCATATATTAACAGATCAAAAGTCGATAAGAATATATTCATACGACATAACCGAACGAAAACATATGGAAGACAGGCTAAAGGAATACGCTGACAACCTTGAGCAGAAGGTCAGAGACAGGACAAAGGAACTGGAGGATGCCAAGCACCTGGCCGAGGCTGCAAACAAGGCCAAGTCCGGCTTTCTGGCAAACATGAGCCACGAGCTGCGCACACCGCTAAACTCCGTCATCGGTTTTTCACAGGTGTTGATAGACAAACTCTACGGGGAGCTGAACGCCCGGCAGGAGCTTTACGCAACCAATATACTAAACAGCGGAAACCACCTGCTTGCCCTGATAAGTGATGTGCTGGACCTGTCAAGAATAGAGGCAGGTAAAATAGAAATCGAGCTATCGCTATTCAGAGTTGGGCAGATGGTAAGCGCCTCTGCGGCCATGTTCAGAGAGAGGGCAATGGCAAAAGGCATAAAGCTGTCCGTGGAGGTACAACCGGAGGCGGCAAATACAAATGTGGAAGGCGATGAGCGCAGATTAAAACAGGTACTGTACAATTTATTAAGCAATGCGATAAAATTCACATCAGAAGGTGGGGCGGTAAAAGTAACTGCTGGGGTTGTCGAAACACAGGAAAGGCTCATAGAGGTGGCCGTAGAGGACACGGGGATAGGTATAAAAGGACAAGACATGGAGAGGCTCTTTACAGAATTCACGCAGCTTGATTCATCATATACGAAGGAATACGAAGGGGCCGGACTGGGCCTTGCGTTATCGAAAAAACTGGTAGAACTCCACGGCGGCACAATCGGCCTGACAAGTTTCTTTGGCAAAGGGAGCAGGTTTTATTTTACAATACCGGTAACACAAGGGCAGAGGATATGAAGTCAAAGATACTGATAGTAGAGGATAATGAGAACAACAGGCTGCTGATGAATGCGGTGTTGAGCTACCACGGCTATGACATAATTGAGGCGGCAAACGGAGAAGAAGGTGTGCGCGCGGCCAGGGAGACCCTGCCTGAGCTGATTTTTATGGACATCCAGCTGCCGGTTATGGACGGCATTACGGCTGTGAAAATCCTGAAGAATGACCCTGCCACGCGGCGTATCAAGACAGTTGCCGTTACGGCCTATGCCATGAAAGGAGACAGGGAGGCAATCCTTGAGGCCGGGTTTGACGGTTATCTGTCCAAACCCATTGATACCAGGCAGCTACCGGCAATCGTAAGGGACTACATGGCACAATCATGAAATATAAGCATAAGAAAATCCTCTGCGTCGACGACGACCCGGTTAATCTCCAGTTGCTGGAGGCCTTTTTAAAGCCGCAGGGGTATGAAATGATTATGGCAACCGGTGGTGTTGAGGCAATAGAGGCGCTATGCGCCACCTGTGTAGATGTCGTACTGCTGGATGTTATGATGCCCGGGATGGACGGCTTCGAGGTCTGTAGATATATCAAAGGGGATGAGAGGCTAAGGCACATACCCGTGATAATGATAACGGCGCTTACGGACAAGAAGGAGCGCATAAAGGGTATAGAGGCCGGGGCGGAGGAGTTCTTAAGCAAACCTTTTAATTTCCCTGAGGTGCTTGCGCGCGTCAGAATGCTCATTCAAATGAAGGAACTCAATGATAGATTGAGCTTTGCCTACAACGACATGGTAACCCTGACGGCATATGGCGAGGAGCTGATGCACAGATTTGACCCGGTGAGTTTCGATTTTCAGGAGTCGATAGATGAGATAATGAAACAAACGTTGAGAAAAAAGACGAAAGACGACGCAAGGCCGGAGGTCTTCATCGTAGGGATTTTCAACGAAAAGGGCAATAAATGGCGATGGAACATATATAAACATACAAACGGAGCAATAGAGGCAGAGCCGTTGCCGGGAGGATACGAAAAGCTATTGGACATCCCCGCGCGAGGCAGCTCGACGGCCTCCGTATTAAACGCCAAAGATATGGACAACCCGGAGATTGCGGCGTTTTTAAATGAGGTTCGCAATGTTATATCCCACATAGACAATGTAGTCTCCTACGTAAGTGGCACGTTGTGTATATTCGCGATGAACTATGGCTATGACGTGTCGGGTTATGACGCCGCTGTGCTGAATAATTTCGTGGTACAGAGCCTGTTTCTCAACAACCTCTCGACCCAGGTGCATGAGACTGAGGATGCCTTTGAGTACATGGTTTATAGTCTGGCAAGGGCAGCAGAGAGTAACGACGAGGACACGGGAAACCACATCCTGAGGGTAGGGCGGTACTCCGCAACAATAGCGGAATACCTTGGCATGGATACGCGATTTATCCAGACCATCAGATTGCAGGCAACGCTTCACGACGTAGGGAAGATTCACATACCGGCGGAGATAATAAAAAAACCGGGGCAGCTGACGACAGCCGAATGGAAGGAGATGAAACAACACTCGGCCTATGGGGCCAAGATAATAGGGAGCCACTACAGGCTGTCAATGGCGGCAAGCATAGCGCTGACACACCATGAGAAGTGGGACGGCAGCGGTTATCCCGGCGGCCTTAAGGGGGAGCAGATCCCGATAGAAGGGGCAATCGTGGCCCTTGCCGACATATACGACGCACTGATAAACCCCCGTGTTTATAAACCCGCCTTCGACGCGGCGGCCACGTATAAAATCCTGACAGAGGGAGATGGCCGCGTAATGCCCCGGCACTTCAACCCGCTGGTACTGGAGGCATTCAAAAAAACGGCCGGCCGATTTGAAGAAATATTCGAGGAACTAAAGAATAACTAAGCCCTGGCTGCTTTCGGCAACGGACACTGCTTCATCCCCATCTGAGTTTGTTGGCATACAAAACGCAGCCTATTCTTTAAGTTTCTGCAGCTGAACGCACTTCACCTTGTCGAGCCTTCTGAAAAACATACAGGCGTTGCAGGATTCGCAGTCCGACTTGTCCTTGCCTGACATGAATTTCTTAGGCAGGTCCGGCTCTCTTATCAGCGGCCTGGCCATTGAGATTAGGTCGGCGTAGCCTTTATCCAGCATATCCTCGGCAACGCTGCGGCTTCTTATGCCCCCTACGAGGATGACCGGGATTTTTAGCGACATCTTAAACATCCCCGCAGGCTCCTTAAAGTATGCCTCGTCCTCAACGTGTAGTATCTTCGTGCGCGCCGGCCTCAGGGCGGACTCATACATGCCGCCGCTTACTTCTACCGCGTCTATGCCCAGGGCCTGCAGCCTCTGCGCCACCCGCAGCGATTCGTCCGGCCTTAGTCCACCCGAACAGAGGTGGTCGTTGGTGTTAATTTTTATAAACACGAGATAGTCGCTGCCTACCTCTTTTCTTATGGCTTTATACACCTCTGCGGCGAAGCGAAATCTCCTGTCCTCGTCGCCGCCCCAGGCGTCTTCCCGCCTGTTCGTATGTGAAGATAGGAATTGGCTCACCAGATAGCCATGCGCGCCGTGTATCTGCACGCCGTCAAATCCTGCCGCCTTTGCCCGCCTTGCCGCATCGCCAAAGGCTCGTATAATCGTCCAGATCTCCTCTTCAGCCATCTCGCGGGGTGTTGTTTTTAACACAGGCTCGTACACCGCCGAAGGGGCCATCGGCAGTTCACCGTTTAGCAGCTCAGGGTAGCACTGCCTCCCGCCATGGGCTATCTGGAGGGCTATCTTGCCGCCCTGGGCATGAACCGCGCTCACAAGTTTGCTCAGGCCGTCTATATACTTATCGTCATATGCCGCCACCATCTGAGGCACAAATTTCCCTGTGGGATGCACCGGAGCGCCCCCCGTGATTATCAGGCCCACGCCGCCCCGCGCCAGCGCCTCGTACATCTCTATCAACCCCGGGGTTACGAACCCCTCCTCGTCGGCATTCTTTTCATACGTGGCCGACCGGACTAGCCGGTTCGCCAGTGTTATTCCTTTTAACGTGTATGGTTCAAATAGCATTGTCTGCATGTTCTTGTAAATCACTTTTTAAAGACACTGAATAGTTTACTCAGTCCCGGTTTCTCAAGTTTTGAAATCATTTCTATCTCCCCGGCGTCCAACCACAGGCCGTCACACTCCGAACATTTATCTATTTTTATCTTCTTGTAGTCAATCTCAATAAGCTCCATCCCGCACTTGGGGCAGCGCATATAGTGCAGCTCTTTCAACCTGTTTTTTTCCTCCGACTTAAGCCTCTTGTGTTTTTCCTCCTCTATTTCCTTTCTTTTCTGAAACTCCAGTCTTGCTATATATTCTTCTTCTAATTGGCTTGGCTTCATGTGTGCTGCCTCCTTATCCTGATTACTGATAAATCATAAGGCCAGAGATGCCTGGCCTCATGTTATATTAAGCCACATCCCTCAGCTTTGTCAATTAGCCGAATAAATCTGCCTGCTTGCGTAACTCTCTCTTTAAATCACCATGCGAAAGGATTTTAGGGAGAAAGATAGATATTTCCTTTCCCGCAGCTAATATTCTAATATAGCGGTTGTGGGTGTTGTCTATACTCAAAAAGGGCGGTTTAGACGGAGGCAGGGTGTGTTGAGAGGCGATGTTACTTAAGAGCATTGGGCTTATATTTATCAACCCTCTGGTGTATCTGCTTGCCGGTTTGATTTTTCTTGTCTTTACAAAGAAAACCAGGAAGGTCTTTACGTTTTTTCTGGCACTGTTCTTTTATTTGTTCAGTATATCGTTTACATCCTACTGGTTTTTGAGTTATTGGGCAGTAGAGGATACGTATAAACCCAAAGAGAAGTATGACGCAGCCGTGGTACTGGCCGGGGTGCTTGATGTCGGCTGGCATGCCTATCATGGTTCGCAGTTTTATGTGCCGGAAAATTTTATTCATTCTACAGAAAATATAGAGAGGATTCTGGCTGGCCTGTACTTTGTGAAAATCGGGCAGGCCGGTGAACTCCTCTTTGGCGAATGGACATACTATTCCTTTAACGAGGGGCAAAAGGTTAAGATGTTTTTGATTGCCCAGGGAATTAAAGAAAACAGGATAATTCTCTACGCAAAGGTTAACAGGACCATAGATGAGGCCAGAGGTGTAAAGGCTTATGCACAGAAAAGGCAAATGAATAAAATCCTCCTTATAACCTCACAGTTCCATATGAGAAGGTCCCTTGCCATGTTCAAAAAGCACGGTCTCAAACCGGATACCTTTTCGACGAGTAAGCGTACGCCGGGACAGCTTCATTTGACCCATTTCGTACCCACATGGAAGGGTATCGGAAATACATTAGACTGCATTTATGAGTTAGCGGCGTATGGGTTTTATTTCGCCAAGGGTGATTTGCTGCCCTGATGAAAAGACGAGTGGCGGTGACCGGGATAGGTATTATCACCTCTCATGGTGCCGGAGCTAAGGTAAATTGGGAGAAGACCAAAGCTGGTGAGTCCTCAGTCACAGAGATAACCGCCTTTGATGCCGGCCCATACAGGGGCTGCTGTGGCGGACAGATAAGGGATTTTACGGCTGCCACGGTATCGCGTTTGAGAGCTAACCGGCTTGACAGGGCCACGCATCTTCTCGTCAGCTCTGTACGTGAGGCGCTTAGTTCGGCGAATATAGTGGGGCCGCAGTGCGATTGCCTCTTGTCGCTTGGGACGACCCTGGGCGGGATGTTAAGCGGTGAGGCCTTCCATCGCGATGTGATAGAAAAAGGCATATCAAGGGCCAGGCTCTCTAAGACACTTGATTATCTTGCACACCACCAGGCAGAGAATCTCTTCAGAGAATTTGAGCTGGCGGGGGATTTTTTGATCTTTTCCGATGCCTGTGCCTCCTCGGCCAATGCCATCGGGCACGCCTTTGGGGTTATCGCCTCGGGGCGCTATGACATGGCCGTAGCCGGAGGTTATGACACCATGAGCGAGTTTACCTTTGCGGGGTTTAATTCGCTTATGGCCGTTACGCCGGAGCTTTCCAGGCCATTCGATAAAAACCGTAGTGGACTTGTCCTTGGCGAGGGTGCGGGTATATTGATTCTTGAGGAATTAGGCCATGCCATAAGGCGTAACGCGGCGATCTATTGTGAGATAACCGGCTACGGGATTGCCTCAGACGCCTACCATATGACAAGCCCCGACCCCAGTGGCTCGGGTGCGGCAAGCGCCATGTCTCATGCCTTGAGACAGGCCGGATTCCCCGACATTGGCTATATTAATGCCCACGGTACGGCAACTAAATACAATGACCTGATGGAGGCGTGCGCCATAAAAAATGTGTTTCAAAAAGACATCGCCATGCGTATTCCTGTAAGCTCCATTAAGCCCATGATAGGGCATCTGCTTGGCGCGGCCGGGGCAGTGGAGGCCGTCATTAGCGTACAGGCGCTCATGGATAACTGGCTTCCTCCCAACATAAACTACGTAACGCCTGACCCGGAATGTGAGTTAAACATTGTCACGGCCGGCAGGCCGTCGGAAATCAGGGCAGTGCTTTCCAATTCGTTTGGGTTTGGCGGGTCAAACGCCTCGCTGATTTTTGAGGAGTATAGGCAGGGATGACAAGGGTGGCAATTAGCGGAGTTGGAGCCATCAGCCCCGCCGGGGTTGGTGTAAGGCCCCTGGTTGCGGCAGCCGCAGCCGGAGACCGTATATCCGCTGCCGCTATCGGCTTGAGCGTGTCCGAATCGGCCGCTCTGAGGAAACTCCGCCGCAGCGCTCCCATAACCTTGTACGGCGTTTCGGCTGTGGATGAGGCATTAAGAGATGCAGGCACGGGCGGCTGCGCCTCAGACGATTATGCCCTGATAGCCGGGATTACAAACGGCGCCCTTAACTTCAGTGTAGATTTTCATAAGGAGCTTCTGGCCAGGGAGATGGCAAGTCCCGCGCTCTTTTCCGAATCTGTGTTAAATGCCCCGGCGGGGAATGCCTCTATTGCCTTTAACATTCGGGGGCCTGTGCATACCCTTGTTGGCGGGCCTTCTGTGGCCATTAAGGCGCTCATGCTGGCTGCCAGCCTTATTGCAACAGGAAGGGCCGCGTGCGTGGCAGCTGTTTGTGCCGAGGAGCGTAACGCGTTGTCTTCTTTTTGCTATTCAAGGCTTCAGCCTTTGGCCGCCGGGGCGCTCTCAGAAGGGGCCGGCGCTCTGTTGCTCGAACCGGAGGACAAAAGTCGGGGCGGACAGTTGTGCGTACTATCGGGATATGCCTCAGGTATGGTACCTGGCGACCCTCAGGGGGCGCTTCGCCGTGTTATTGACAGCGCGCTTGCGATGTCCGGCCTTTTAGCGTTAGAAGATATCAATGTGGGCGTTACCGACATTAAAACTACAGAGTTAATTGGTGATAAAGTGCCTGTGCTGAGTTTTTTCGATGTCTTAGGCCATGCCTTTTGTGTCTCCACTATATGGAATATAATACTTGCCGCCATGGCCATAAGGGGGTCTGCCGTAACGCCGGTATTTGCCGGCAAACTCAAAAAATACGCCAAACATTCTGAAATCAATCATGTTATTATATATACAACAGAGGAAAGCGGGGCTGCCGCGGCCGTTATTTTATCCAGGGCACATGCGCATTCTTAAAAACCCGCGGTGGCAGTGAAAGATTTTATCATCGGGTTCTTACGGGATTATGCGCTTGACAGACCAAGGTGTAGGTATGATAAAATAGCATATGGAAGTAGAAGGTGAACCGGAGAAGAAGATGAGTGAATCTGACAAATATTCTTTGGATGTTTTTAAAAAAGCGTCAGAATCGGGAGATGTTCCAAAAATCTATTTTAACCACCCTGTGGTTTTTTACAATCCAGGTGATATTTCAATGTTGCTGCAAATGAACGGTAGTCCAGTTGCAGTCATAAATATGTCTTTCACCGTTGCTAAAACTGTTGCGGCACATCTTGGTTCGGTGATTGCCGGGGTCGAGGAGAAAACCGGCAATAAAATTATGACGATTGACGATATTGCAACGGCATTAGGTATGAAATAATGGATTATTTGGTCTATGGAAGTATTGCCCCATCCCCCGTAAGATATGAGAATCGTGCAGAGGGAAAGATATTGCTTTATTCCACATATCCCGAAGGATGGTTCTACGGGCAAGGCAGCCCGCCTTCGGATACGGTTGTAAAACAGGCCATTGGGTTGCTCCACACGGCACAGGTATATAGTTTATTTGTGGATTCCGCTTTAGGCGTCGAAGGTGAAATACAATTAGTGGTTTACCACGACAATGATAGATACCAGTTTACCATTGCCGGAAATAACGGGATAGAGTTTCTGCACGAAAGGAAGAACAAGTTGTCGGATGCATTCCTGCCAGATGGTGCAATCGAAGAGATATGTTGTGAAGATGGCATTACGTTTGATGGTGCGATGACAAAAATTAATCATTTAGGAAGGGCTGCATGGAACAATACATTCGGATTATCAAACCAAAAGAACAGATATTATGTACCACTCATGAAAAAAGGCTCAGCAGCCTCGCATTCAGGAATTCGTCAGATGGGACGGGGATATCCTGCATATCCGTTAGTTGCATCATAAAAACTACCGGCGATATTTGTAAGCATATTAGAAAATACTACTCTGCAGTCGCAGGCGACCCTATAGTATTCTGGTCATTTAACGTGGACGATTTGCCTGAGGAGGCTTGTTTTAATCAGGAAAAAAGTAAAATTAACGATGATGAATGCCATGTTAACGTCAAAAACTTATCAAACAACAAGGCAGAAAAATTATAAAAAAACAACCTCTGAATAAATTAAGTGTTTGCGTAAACTCAGACATTCTGCCTTTCGATGAACGTTATTTGCAATCCAGAGGCATTGTTAATTAAAAAACCGGAGAATGCACTATAAGCATTTATAATCAAATGAAGCGGCAATGGATCTTTGGACAATATTTCATAAGGCACTAGCGCGCCGGTTTATGGACTTCATCTTCGCCGAAGGGATAGCGGGGGCTGTGTTTGCACGGCGTGAGTTTGAGTTTGATGAGATATTATCATCGCTCTCGCGCTCCCACGGCTATGCCCTTAAGGATGCCAAACGGCAAAGGATGCTTGGCGTTGTGCTTGATTTCCTCATCGAGTGTGAGTATCTCAGGGCACACCGGGGCCGCTATATCACAAGCGGCGATTGCCCCCGGCCTGCCGCGCCAGAGCCTGCCAGGCTGCCAGGCGGCCTTCAGAGTGAGTATGACTTTTTTGACCGCTGCATAGGCCACGCCGGGGCGTATCTCAGAGGGGGCCGTCCTCTTTATGATTTTTCAGGCGGCTCTGTGCCTGTGTGGGATGAATTTCTCGGCAATCCCGAATTCGAGTACGCGCGGGCTGAACTTATTAAGAGGCTCTCCGAAGGTAATCCTGCCATAAACATGGCACTTGTGTTATGCTATGGGCCAGGATATGATATATACCACTTACAGCGATATTCAGAGGATATAAGGATCACGGCTGTTGATTATAACGGGGTATTTTACGAGACAGCAATGGCAAAGCTGTTGAGGCCTGCCTCCGTGGACTGGATACACTCCGACAAATGGGATGGATTTGGCAGCCCTCTGCCCATCGGAGACGGCTATTTTGATGCTGTCATATTCGCCTGCGCAGACCCATATGTCCCGGACAGCACCAGGAGATTCGTCTACGAGGACATATTCAGAGTCCTGAAGCGCCGCGGCTCACTGGGCATAATAACGCGCGGCTACCCGGACGCACAATGCGCCGCCGAAAGGCGGTATCGAATATCTGCCCTCTGCCATGACTTTGCGGAGAGTGTGTGTGATGGTTGGCAGGGTTTTTATCCCACTAGTGATACAAGGGCGCTGTTAGAGGGGATTGGCTTTGACATTAAGGCGGTAGCCCTGAATGAGTGCCTCTGGAGGGTGGACAAGCCATGAATGGCATATGGGTAACGGGCATGGGGTTGGTAGCGCCGCTTCGGCCGTTTGATACGATAGAGGCCTTTTGGGGCGCTCTCACGGCAGGTGAAGACGCCATAAAAATACACCCGCCGCCCCTTCTTAAAAACGATACGAAATGGCTCACCGCGGCTATCGTGACAGAGGTTGCCCTGAAACCTGAGGATAAGTTTTTCTATATAGCCGAGGCGGCCCTGAAGATGGCCATAGAGGATTCGGCCCTGAACGCTGACGCGCTCAGGGGCGCGGGCCTGATAATAGGCAGCATCCTGGGAAACGTCCTCAGCCGTGAGAGGCAGCTAATTGATGACAGGGCGCACCCGGGGACACCGGAGGCCTCACTGTCATACCCCGTAAGACAACTGGGGTGGCGCTTCGCAGTTGGAGGCCGCCTGAGCGCCGTATCCACGGCCTGTGCCTCCGGTACGGATGCCGTCGGGATGGCAGCCAGGAGGGTCGCCGCGGGGGATGCCGACATAGTAATCGCCGGCGGGGTAGACGTGCTGAGTGACTTTGCCCTTGCAGGGTTTAATCTGCTTCAGGCGCTGACAGAGGACAAGGTGCGGCCTTTTGATAAGAAAAGAACCGGGCTTGCGCTTGGCGAGGGGGCGGCATTCCTGGTAATCGAATCTGAAGGCCATGCCCGTGCGCGCGGCGCGAAGTGCCACGGACGCGTCCTGGGTTACGCCTCATGTGCCGATGCCTCACACCTGACCGCACCACACAGAGATGGCAGGGGGCTTGCCCACGCCATTACGCGTGCCTTATCGCAAAGCGGCCTGAGTCCGAATGATATAAATTATATAAACGCCCACGGCACGGCAACCGTCTATAACGACCAGATGGAGACTAAGGCAATTAAAAAGGCCCTCGGTGAGGCGGCCTACGAAACCCACGTATCCTCGACAAAGTCGATGCTTGGACACGCCTTCGGCGCCTCCGGCGTGATAGAGTCCCTGTGTGCCCTGATGGCGATAAAAACGGGTGTCATCCCGCCAACGATAAACTATCGCTATCCCGACCCACAGTGCGACCTTAACTACGTACCAAATACGGCAATCACTACGCACGTAACGGCCTCCATGTCCCTTTCGGCAGGATTTGGCGGACAAAACGCAGCCGTTATCTTTGGAGGCCCTTAAGCTAATGATAACCATAACCGGCATCGGATATGCCTCATCCAAAGACCGCGCGCTTATGGAGCAGACGCTGGAGTCGATACGCCGGCGCACCGGTAAGACCAGATTTATCCATGACATAGAGAAAAGCGCCGTCACAGCCGTGAGCTATGCTCTTGATGACGCGGGGATAGCCTTCCCGTCGGGCAGAGATGACCTAAGCCTCTACATGGGTATGGACGACTCGGTCGAGGACGTTAAGGACGATTTCTTCAGAGGCGTACTTGGTGAGGGAATAGCCGGGGCAAGCCCGCTGATGTTTCCCTTCACGTCGCCAAACGCGTTTTCCGCCCAGATAACGATTGTGTTTGACATCCGCGGTGAGTGCGTCCTGATGCCTGTTAATGATTCCTATAGGGATGTGATTGAATATGCCGCACTGTGTATAAGAAATGGATATACGAAGGCAGCCGTTGTGGGGGCAGTGCGGCGCGCAGAGGGGAATGTCTATGAGTCAGAGTTTTATGTTTTTGAGGATTCAGAGGCTGCGCTCTATAAGATTAAAAAATAAATCTGTCCCCTTTATTTGTCCCCTCTCCCAAAGTAGCATGTCCCCTTTTCTCCCTTTTTATGTCCCCTTTTCTCCCTTTTTATTATTTCTTTATCTTACGTTGTTATGTTATTATGTTCTGATTAAGGAAGTTGTTGAGAATGATTCAAGTGGCATGTTTATATACATGTCGTATAAATAATAATTACAAATAGGTTACATATTTCATAAGGTAATAGTTAGTAGATATTTATTGTGACAATATTAGCTAAACATACTTAATAAGGAGGGCAATCAAATGGAAAAACTATACGAGGTATCTTTTGAAATTGCAGGGCCAGCAGCCATGTTTACCAGGCCTGACACCGGTGCGGCTCAGGTATCATATCCTGCCCCTACATACTCATCGGCCAAAGGTATGTTTGAGGCAATTGCACGGTTAAAAAGCGCATACATTAATCCAACTAAGGTAGAGATATGCGCCCCTGTTAGATTTAGTAAGTATGTAACAAATTATGGAGGACCGTTACGGAAAGGCGAGCAGATAACGAAGGGGAACTCTTATCAAATACCTGCCACCATACTTGTGGATGTATGCTATCGGGTCTATGGGGTTATAAACGCTGCCACTGATTCGCCCAATAAAATTAATCATCTTCATGCGCTTCAGGAAATTTTTAAACGACGTCTTGCAAAAGGCCAACACTACTATACCCCCTGTTTGGGCTGGAGTGAATTTGTGCCCTCATATGTAGGCCCATTCAGAGAAAATACGTGTATAGAGAAAACGATAAATCTTGTTCTGCCGTCAATGCTACATACTGTATTCGATAATCCGGTATGCGGCCAAGTTAAACCTAAATACCGTCAAAATGTGAAAATAACAAGTGGGGTGATCGAATATGCTGAATGAACTTATGACACTTAACTTATCTCTTGAGCGCTGTGGGTTTGTGGTACAAAAAAACCACCCATGGATAGAAACACCTGCACGCAAGGAGGGCTTTATCGTCGGCATCAACTCAGATTGTCAGATAGAAACATTAGAATATTGTGACAAAGAACGTATGGTTGAATTGTGGAAAGTTGCTCCAGATAACATGAAAAGCTTTCCACTGTTTAATTTTAAGTCACCAATCTGGAAACCGCGAATCTCACCAACAGACATCCGAAAACTGCTGGAAGATAAAGATGTCAAACAACGGTGTAATAAAATGAAAGAAGCCATCGGGCAATCAGAATTGTCATATTTATCATTTAAGGAATCTGAAAAAAACATTTTGAAGGGACGCATCTATGGTTATCCTTCAGAAATGCTTAAATATTTTGACTGCAATGATAATAAAATCAAGGCTCTATGTACATTAATAAACAGGCTGCAATCATATAGGGAGAATGTAGATTCCTTTCTAAAGCAATTATCTACAACTGCGATTAATGCTTGTTTGAATGGCAGCATAGAACAGGTTGACCTTGTAGGAGGCTTACTTTTTGGAAAGTGGGATAAAAAGAAGCAAGAGTTTTCTGAAGAAGTAGTTTTATTGCTTGATATGTCTGATTATTCCAGTTTCAACTCAAGAATGGCTTCTCCTGATTTGAAACCTATATTAATCGAAATGCTTATTGGGAAGCAGGTTGATAAGACAACACAGAAGGATTTATGTTCTTTATCTGGTACGATGAAAGTGATTGAACAGGGATCGTTTCCACAACCTACACTGCCGATTCTTAGTAAAACATTTTTATTTTCTATGAATGATGAGGCGTCATGCCACTACAGATATGGAAAAATAAGTTCAGGTATATTCCCTGTTGGTAAGGACTTGTCAGTAAAACTTCTGGACGCGATTAAATTTATTACTGACAAGGAACGTAAGGGAAAGACATGGAAATCAGTACCTGGCAATAAGATCTCAAAAAGTGATCTTCTTATTGTATATCTTGAGGATAAACCCAATAGTGAAATAAATCTTGCTGATCTACTCAGTGACGCCGATGAGAGTGAGACATCTGAGATTATGTTTGAAGAAGTCGCCAGTAACGTTTGCCAGGCCTTGGAAGGAGAAAAAGAGATTACAAATGATTCGCTGGTTCGGATATTTGTACTGAAAAAAATAGATGAGGGACGCAGACAAGTTGAATTAAATACAACTTTCACCGTCAGCAATATAAAAGCGGGGGTAAAGGAATGGCAGAATGCAGCTAAAAATCATCCTTACATCTCTATCCCCTTGCCGAAGAAAAATGACATGGTAAGTCATAGCAAAACCACCGATTGTCTTTCGCCTGCTAATGTTATGAGGTGTTTTCAGTATAAGTGGATAAGAAATGGCACTGATAAATCTAAAGTGAGTGGTATTAATTTGTGCGATGTTTATGATATTTTTCTCGGCGACACTAAAGAAGCTATACAGTCGGCAAAAAAGCTGCTATCTCTTGCAGTTAATAGGCAATTATCGCTTGTGTTAGGGATAGGAGGAGCCATCCATGCTGCTGATTCTAAAAAATGGAATCAAATTCCACCTGAAAACAAAAAAACAACCCTAAAGACAGTAACACTCTTTTCAATACTGCTATATAAACTGGGACATAAAAAGGAGGTGTATATGAAGGACGCAGTTTTTAATGTGGGCAGATTGCTTTCACTAAGTGATGATCTGCACATGCAATATTGCAAGTGGGTGCGAAAAAATGATATTCCACCCCAGTTAATCGGCAACGCATTAATGCCTTCAGCGGTGGAAAATCCTGAACGTGCCATTGCAAGGCTATGGAGCCGACTGTTGGTCTATCAGGCATGGGCTAACAAAGTACAAGGCGAGGAGTATAAATTAGTCAAATGGATATTGGGACAGATTGGAAAGGTATGCAATGATTTGGCTGATGTCGCTTTGCCACAACAAACAACTGATGCCGACAAGGCTAAGATGCTTTTGGGTTACCTTGCATGGTCAAGGAATACAAAGGAATAAATATCACATTAAAGGAGGTAACAGTATGAATAAGCAAATCAATGGAAACGGCTTAATAAACAAAGCAACAGGTCTCTTAATTATCGAGGTGAGAAGTTCAAACCCAAATGGTGATCCAGACCGCGAGAGTGATCCTCGCCAACGTTATGATGACCGAGGTGAAAT
>PEAC01000076.1 GCA_002753305.1 Nitrospirae bacterium MYbin6 | reverse complement strand
TCATCGTCACAGTCCTCTACGCGAGTATTACGCTCTATGCTGCCTTGCAGCCCGCGTTTATTTTATAATATTAAACTATATTATTTTGCAGACGTTCCAATGGAATGGTGCGCCTGGATGAGGAGCCACTTGCCGTCTTTTTTGACCTCGACGGCCGTCGATCTCATTGTCACGCTGGAGGTCTTTCCGCCGGTGGTTAAAGAGCAATCGCTCTTCTGGGCTATCCATGCAACATCGCTTGACTTGTTTACGGTGACAGATTGTTAGGTGGTCTTGCACTTGTACGCGCGTACTTCGGCGGCCTTTTTTAAGGCGTTTTTAACTGTCGCGTATCCCGTGTAGAAGCTGCCATCGTCTACGCCTATGATAGTTAGGCTGGCGTCTGAGGCCATATTTCTCATCATGGCATTAACGTCGCCTTTTTCATAATATGCCTGATTTATGGTGTCGAAGGTCTTTTTTGCCTGTTCTTTTGCCGACTCACCGGCATGTAGTTTATTTGATAGCATGAATGGAATCCCGGTCGCAGCAATAGCCGCACCTGCTAAGAGTAGTTGTGCCGCTAATTTCTTCATGTGTCCTCCGAATAACTTTTGGTTCAGCCGAAACTGGCTCCAGTGATGTTAATATAATTGTTGTGGTTGTGTCAATATGCGGATGTCTATTTTGCGTTATGGCATTTATGGCTCTGAGCGTTTATCTTAGAAAAGTCTTGGTTGTCTCAGAAGATTGCTGAATGTCTTGCTGAATGCGTCATCAAGTCCAAGGATAGCTGCTATTCCATGAAGATTTATCAAGGTAAGAATCTCTTTTGTTACAGGCCTTTTCGAGTCACGGAAGATGAAGGCCTCAAGGATTTCAGTGCATAGTTCAGACTCCAGCAGCGTCATGATTAGCAGGGCTTCTTCTTCATTCTTAAATGAAAGAAAATAACAAGTGTCATCAAAAACAACAGGCTTTCCCTTGAATGGGCCAATGGCCATGAATTTCAGGTTCTTATATAACCCGGATATTGCTACTTTCCATGGTTCAAAGGCATATTCTCCAACCCCGAAGATTGAAAACCTTGGTTTCCCGTGATATACTGAACTTTTTCGATTATTTAGAAACGCTGTGTGGCCATGAAGATATTTCCATGTTCTTGGATATGAAGATGCGATGTATGCCGTATCGCTGCCGACGTTACATTGTGGGACAAGCATATATCGCGTAATGGAATCAGTCCTTCCGTTTGCCAGGTTAGAGCTTTTCATCATTGGAAAAAGAAGGTTAGATTCAATGTCGACAATTTCCCCAAGACCATTGATCAGTTGTCCATCTGAGGCAGCCTTCAACTCCATTACCTTCGAGCAATCATGTTTTATTCCCGAACGCCAACGAAACATAGACTGATTTCCATCGATCAACATGGAATACTTATCTACCGTATCAACCTGAGAAACGAGGTTCCCTTTACGCAGCGATAAAATATATGACGGCTTCGTTTCAGATAGTGAATCAAAGACAAGGCAGGGACTATCGGCCTTGTCCGAATCAAGGTGAAAACGAATAAGCATAAGGCAGGCGTCAACCGCAACCCCAAAATGTCGTTGTGCGTCAATCTTTCTAATTTCGGCATAAGTGAAAATTAAGGATTTTTTCCATGCATAATTAGCTACTTTTCTGGCTATGGCAGTTTTACATAACATAGCCAACAAGGCATCTCTGCCCTGTAAGGCCTCGACCTCCTTAATAAGCATCCACTCCGATATATCGAAATTGCTCTTGCCGGTAATGGCGTCTATTCCGCTTAAGCCATTGAAGTTGGTCTTTTGTGGAATATTAAGGCCTCCGATTCTCGTCAACCCCGCATTTGTCACCCAGGGAGGATTGCCAATTACAAGAATAGGCCCTGCCGGTTTATCCTGAAAATACCAATTCCAATCCTGAGCGAAGAAATCGCCGTGAACAATTTCCAAAGCACTGTTTTTTATAGACTGTGCTTCTCTTACGTAGTTGACATTGATGTCAATACCTAATATTCGTCCGGCATCAGGAAATACTTCTGTGACAGCTTTTAGAAACGTGCCCCTACCACAGTTAGGCTCAAGCACAAACTCCGGCTGTATTCGAGTTCCCGCAGGTCGATTCCTTTCGCAGAATTCCCCTCAGTAAAATCATAGCGTTCCTGAAGATAACGTAAAAACTTATGTTCGACATAAGTTCCCACTGCTTTTCCATCTGTCACGGCATACAAGGTTGGCTCGAAATGCTGAGATTCTGTTTTAGCATATAATGCGGCTTCTTGCTGAAGTATGTCAATCGTCAATTTCGTCTTCATTTAGGCTCTCTTGTATTATTTATATTCTCTGTCATATCAGGCTCCTGGTTTTGTTTATTTATAACGTCTGAACTATGACATCAATTGAACTGAGTTATAGTGTAGAGCAAAACAAGGAAACAAGTCAAACCAACTTCTCAGGTTTATTTGCCGTAAGTTATTTTCCCCAGGACGGCTTCGTGCGCGGCCCCGGTTGCCGAGGGTAGATTGCCGGACATACCCCTTAGTGTCCTCATGCCCAGAATGGCAAAGCTCACCGCCTCTTTTGCCTCTGGCTCAATCCCGTATTCGCGGATGTTTCTTAGCTTGATACCCTTTGAATGGCATAAGTCCTGCAAAAGTGCCATCAGAAACATATTCTTCGAGCCTCCGCCGGTGACGATTATCTCATCCGGTCTGTACGCGGCTGTCGATTTTATAATCGTCCTGGCGGTTAAGTGGGCAAGGGTTGACAGAATATCCTCCTGGGATAAGCTCTCAGCGCGCGATATTATGGCCTCTGCCATAGGGGCGCCAAAGAGTTCGCGTCCGGTGGACTTTGGCGGACGCCTCCTGTAGTATGGATGCCTCAGGAGTTCATCAAGCAGGGGCTCGTTAAGCGTCCCCTTTTTTGCAGCCGCTCCGTTTTTATCAAAGGCCTGCCTTCCATTTGTGAATATCCTTATGGCCTCATCCATCAGGGCATTGCCCGGCCCGGTGTCAAAGGCAACTGTCTCCTCCGGGTGCTCCCTTAAAATCGCCACGTTGGCGATGCCGCCAATGTTCAGCACGGCGCGCACACTGCCCGATTTTCTGAATAACAGGTAATCGGCAAGTGGCACAAGGGGCGCCCCTTCACCTCCGGCGGCCATGTCCCTGGTCCTGAAGTCCGAGATGGTGAGTATCCCGGTGCGCTCTGCTATAACGGCAGACTCCCCGATTTGAAGCGTTGACCCAGGCGTCTTGCCACGCGGCGGGATATGCCAGATTGTCTGCCCGTGAGAGGCTATGGCGTCAATGTCCACGGGGTTGGCCCCGGAGAGCACTTTAATGGCGGCCTTCGCAAAGACCTCACCGAGGGCGAAGTTCAATCCGCAGATGTGCCGTGTGTCTCCGCTAAAGGCCCGGCGAATGTCTTCCTGTAGTTTCCTGCTATAAGGTATATGGATGTGCTTTATTACCCTGGCTTTTACGTGGCTGCCGTCAATATTTGTAATCTCCGCCAAGGCCGCATCCACGCCGTCATGCGATGTGCCGGACATGAGGCCGACAATCCGAAAGACATCCTTTTCTATAAATTTACTCAGCATCGGAGGGCCTCTCTGAGTGAGCCGCCGTGTTTAGCTAATATCTCTGTGGCCTCGTCAAAGCTGACACATCTTTCGTGCATGACAACGGCGGTCTTTGCGTTTCCGCGTGCCCGGCGGAAGAGTTCACCGGCTGGTTCTGGGGGCAGCCCCGTAAGTTCGCAGATTATGCGCAGCGCGCGCCTCTTCAGTTTGGTGTTTGAGGGGATTACGTCGACCATATAGCCTTTGTATACGCGGCCAAGGCGAATCATGGTTATGGTGGAGAGCATATTAAGGATCATCTTAGTGGCAGTCCCGGCCTTTAGCCTTGTAGAGCCGGATACGATTTCCGGGCCTGTGGCGGCGTGGATTACACCGTCTAAAAAATCGTACTCTATAGCGCTGCACGTTAAAAGCCAGCAGCGCGCCCCGCGGGCCTTCGATTCCCTGAGTGCCGATATGACAAAAGGCGCGCCGCCCCCTGCCGTTATCCCAAGGGCCATGTCATTGGCTGTGATTTCAGAGGCGGCGCCGGCGCCGGATAGTTCGTCGTCCTCGGCGCCTTCAATGCTTGTGGTGAGGGCGCGGCTGCCACCGGCGATTATCCCGCGAATCATATGAGGCGGAGTGTTAAACGTTGGAGGCATCTCTGAGGCGTCTAAAACGCCGAGGCGTCCGCTTGTGCCAGCGCCGATGTAGACCACAGACCCACCGGAGCGTATTGCCTTAACGGCGTCCTCTATGGCTCGGCAGACGGCAGGTTTGGCGGCCCTTACGGCCTCAGCCGCCAAAACGTCCTCCTCGTTCATGAGCGTGAAGATTTCCTCTGTCGACATAGCGTCGATTGAGGCTGAACTATGGTGCAGGCCCTCGGTGTGCATGGCTTTATTCTAACATTTTTGTTAATATATCAACTGCGATGAAAGAGATTTTATTGAGATATGCCCTCGTGCCGTTGTGTATACTGGCAATAGCCGGATGCGCGGGGACTGCCATTACACCACCTGCCGCTGCCGTAACGCCGTCCAGTGAGGCCATGCAGAGGCTTCCCGTTGATAAATATCCAGAATTCACTGACGACGCCCCAGTTGAATCGTTAAAACAGGCAATTGAGCGTAATATGAGGTATTTAAATGCGCTAAAGGATGGGCACACCTTCCGCTACGGTGAAGATACGTACACGGCCGGTGAGATTAAAGACTCACTTCAGTATTTCGCATTAATCCTTGACGCCGCCAAGGGGGATACAAATGCGCTTAACCGATTCATCCGTGAGGACTTCACGGTGTATGCGGCGGCTGGTTCGGATGCTCAGGGCAAGGTATATTATACGGGATACTATGTGCCGGAGTTAAATGGGAGCCGGACGAAGGGCGGCCGGTACATCTATCCGCTATATGCGCTGCCAAAGGACATGGTGAGGGTGGAGTTGGGCATGTTTGCGGAAAAATATAAGGGCGAAAAAATAGTTGGAAGGGTAGAAGAGGGCAGGCTTGTCCCCTACTACACGCACGAGGAAATATATAAAGGTGCGCTTGCCGGGAAGGGGCTTGAGTTGCTCTGGGTGGATAGCCGCGTGGATTTGTTTTTTCTGCAGGTGCAGGGGTCGGGCACGGTGAGGCTTGATGATGGAGGGGTTATAAACGTAACATACGCCGGGGCAAACGGCCACCGGTATCGGCCCGCCGGGCGTGTCCTTGTCGATGAAGAAAAGATTCCGCTTTCAGAGATTTCACTTCAGAGCATAAAGAGATATTTAGCTGAGCATCCAGAGGATGTTGACCGGGTGTTGTTTTACAATCCAAGCTATGTGTTTTTTCGCGAATCAGGGGAGTCGGCGATAGGCTCGACGGGGGTATCGCTGGTAGATGGGCGGGCGGTAGCGACGGACAGGAAGATATTTCCGCAGGGCGCGCTGCTCTACGTATCCACGCAAAGGAGTGAGTTTGCAGAGGACGCATCAGTAAGCGGCCAGAGCCAGTTGAGGCGTTTCGCGCTGAACCAGGACACAGGGGGTGCGATAATAGGCCCCGGACGCGCGGACTTTTTCTGGGGAAGGGGCAAGGAATCTGAGCTCCAGGCCGGCCACATGAAATATTACGGAACTCTGTATTTCCTGGTAAAAAAGAAAAAGTAGGGCCGGCTTTCAGAAAAACACTATGGCTTTGCCGAGATTGGTTTGACGGATGTGTACACTTCATGTTATAACAAGTAAGTTGAACAGCCCTCCGGCCGGAGGGAAATTGAATATTGGGGGTATATCTTGAAGAAACTAACCGTAGTTTTGTTGTTAGCAGCGTTTGTAATGACAGGCAGCCAGGCATTTGCCGGTGCGGATGATGTCAAGTGGATAGCACAGTGCATTAGGGACAACAAAGACCAGGGCGCAAAGGAAGACGTAGTATATAAATATTGTGAATGTATGAACAGCAAAATGGATTCAAATGAAACAAAGTCCATATCCCAATGGGAAAAGACGCACCCCGATGAAATGAAGGAGTGCGACAAGAAAGCCGGCTGGAGATAGCCAAAGCGGCAGGCCTCTATAGCCAGTCTTCTGTCATTCCTGCCAAAGCGGCAGCAATCCATTTGCCACAGGCTTAATAGCGTTCATAGTTCTTGTCATCAGCATCATCGGGATGGCCAAGATCTATTTTAGGCGGTTTGCCGGGTCCTTTTTGAGGTCTTTGTTCATGAGAAATCGCCCGTGCTTTAGCCGGTTGTGCGTTAGGCCTTGTCTTTTTAACCGGAGGTGTCGGCCGTGAATCTCTCTCAATTCTGGCTCTCTCGATTCTGAAAAACTCTATTGTGCTCTGGAGCTGTTGCGCCTGGGCAGTCAGCTCTTCGGTTGCCGTGGACATCTCCTCGGATGCTGCCGCGTTTACCTGAATAACCTGGTCAAGCTGTTGAATGGCCAGGTTAACTTGTTGGGCACCTGAGGCCTGTTCATTGGATGAGGCGCTTATCTCCTGAACAAGTTCGGCTGTCTTTTGGATGTCCGGCACGAGTACCTTAAGCATTTCACCGGCCCTTACCGAGACATCCACACTTGATGAGACAAGGGCGTTTATCTCACCGGCCGCGGCCTGGCTTCGCCCTGCAAGCTCCCTTACCTCTGAGGCGACAACGGCAAATCCCTTGCCGTGCTCCCCGGCCCGCGCCGCCTCTATTGCCGCATTAAGGGCTAACAGGTTGGTCTGGCGCGCTATTTCCTCTATAATTGTTATCTTTTCGGCTATATCTTTCATGGCCTTGACTGTTTGGCTGACGGCATCGCCGCTTTCCTTAGCGCTTTGAGCCGATTGGGAGGCTATCTTTTCCGTATGCAGCGCGTTATCGGCATTTGCCTTTATGCTTGCAGACATTTCCTCAATTGATGCGGAGATCTCCTCTACCGAGGATGCCTGCTCCGACGCACCTTGGGACAACTGCTCGGTAGTGGCGCTCATCTCGTTGCTTCCAGAGGCTACCTGCTCCGCTGCCGTTTGTACATCCACTACCACTTCCGTTAATTTAATTATCATAATGGCTATTGCCTGCATGAGCTTGTCCTTGTCGGAGCGTTCCTCTGCCTTTAGCATTAAGTTGCCTTTTGAGAGTTCAACCGCTATTGTGGCAATCTCTTGTTCGGCGTCTATCAGTGCGTTTAAATTATTTTTGATCTTGTTAAAATCGCCCTTGTATTCGTCCGTTATCTTCGGCGGCAGGTCTCCTATACTTATTTTCTCCACATAGTGCGACGTTACGTTTATCGGTTTAACAAAGGCCTCTATCAGATCATTTAAGCCGTTTATGAGGTTTTTCCAATCGCCCTGAAATTTCTCAGCGTTTCCCCTTTTGCCGAGATTGCCCTCTCTTACACTGTCAACCGCCACCTGTATCTCCTGAACAATTAATTTCACTATGGACATCATTTCAGTCATAGCCTTTGCCAACTGGCCTGTCTCATCCTTGCTGTCAATGTTGAGTTGCTGTGAAAGGTCGCCTGAGGCTATACCCTCTGCAAGGGCAACTCCCTTTTTTAACGGCGCGCTTATTATCCTTGCAATAAATATTCCTAAAAATATTGCCATAATAATCGCGGCTATTGATACTATTATCAGATGCCTGATTGCTGCCTCCTCACCCTCGTCTGATGCCTTATCTTTTCTCTTTAAATCCTCTGAAGTTATATCTATGCACTTGGTGAGCAACTCTTCTGATTTTCTGAACGCTTTGGACGATATCGTTAAACTTTGGTTTCGCACATTTTCTTCTAACGATTTATCCTTTAAATACTGTTCATGCAATTTCTCGAACTCTTCGATATCCTTTTTCCACTCTGCCCATGCGGAGACGAATTGTTTCCATAACTGTTCCGTTTCTTTTTCTTTTGCTTGCGGCAGGTTTTCAAAGGCCTTTATTGCATCTTTCGCTTTATTAAATTCATCTTTGATATGCGTTAGTTCTCTTTTTATCCTATCAGCATCAAGTCCTGGTATCAGTGATGTGCGTTCCGCCGCCTTTACTGCCGTCTGTGCCTGGTAAATGATATATAAGGCCCTGGTGGCTGGTGTCATGTTAAGAGAGAAGTCATCAAGGTATCCCATTATATCCCTTATTCCTTTATAACCAACGAACCCAACGATAAGTGCAATTATGGCAACCGTAATAAACCCGCTTAATAGCTTTGCACTGATTCTTAAATTTCTGTACCAGTTCATAAAAAATACCTCCCTTAAATTATTAGTTGAAGTTAGATTGCTCCAGCCTATGGCCGCCCTCTTTTTCAAATTGCTTATAAATCCCATTGATATCAAGGATAAGGGCGACAGAGCCATCCCCTAATATCGTGGCCCCTGAAAAGCTGTTATAGTCCTTGTATAATCTACCCAGAGACTTTATAACCGCCTGCATGTCTCCATACAGGTTATCGACGCCGATGGCCGCCTTGCGCCCTCCATGGTTGACAATCACTATATACCTGCAATCAGACTCTGCAAGCTCAAACATTTCGCAAAGAGAAAGAAATGGAATCACCTTGCCCTGAAAGTCAAAGTAGCCCTTCTTCTTTATATCTTCGTACTTGTTCTTAGGAATGTTGTAACACTTGACAACCATATCAAGTGGTATGACGTACTGTTTGCCTCCTATGCCTATCATAAAACCGTCTATTATGGAAAGCGTTAGCGGCAGCTGAATCTTTACCTTTGTACCCCTTCCCTCTTCACTCTCTACGAAGACGACCCCCCTCAGGGCTTCTATGTTTCTCCTGACTACGTCCATGCCCACCCCCCTGCCGGAGAGGCTGGTTACGCTTTCGGCTGTCGAGAATCCCGGCTCGAATATAAAACCAAAGATTTCCTTGTCCGTGAGGTTCTTTCCGGCTTCGACGAGGCCTTGCTTTACGGCCTTGTCCATGATTTTTTGCTTGCTCAGACCCTTGCCGTCATCGGTAATTTCAATAACAATCGTGCCCGCGTCATAACAGGCGTTAAGCGTAACCGTGCCCTTTGCAGGTTTGCCCGCCTTCAGCCGGTCTTCTATGGTCTCAATCCCGTGGTCTACCGAATTTCTTACTATATGTGTGAGCGGATCATTGATTTTCTCTATTACGGTCTTATCCAGCTCGGTATCGCCTCCGGTTATGGCAAGCTCTATGTCCTTTCCAAACTCCTTGCTTATGTCTCTGACAAGACGCTGAAAACGGTTAAAAGATGTCCCTATGGGTATCATTCGCATCTTCATGGACATCTCTCGTATATCGTTAACGAGCTTTGTCATAAACGAGGTAGTCTTCATCATTATGGAGTCGCCCAGGACAAAGGAGCGCTGCCTCATGCCTCCGTTAGCCACGACAAGCTCTCCAACCAGGGTTATGAGCTGGTCAAGTTTTTCGGCGTCCACCCGGATGGTTGCCGCTGCCACGGGCGCGTCGCCGGCAGAGGCCCTTATCTTTTGCTGTTTGTCTAATGCGGCCTTTACGACCTCCTTGTCCAGCTTGCCGGTCTCCACCAGCACCTCGCCAATACGCGGCCTCTGCGCACAGGTGGCTACTTCATTTTGAATCATAAGCGCCTCGTTAAGGTCATTCTGTGTAACAAGGCCGCTTTTAATCAGTATCTCACCGAGCTTCCAGGTATCTTCCGGCAGGTCGTTTATCAGTTTGATATAAGCCTCGGCTTCGCTATGTGGCGGGATTATCTTTATTGTGTTTTCCTCGGCATAGAATTCAAATATATCCTCTATTTCCTGTTTGCTTAAGGTGGTGTCAATATCGACTTCAAACCCTATGAGGCAGTCCTCGGGGTCTAAATCACTCAGTTGCGGGATTGAATCGGTGATTGTTGTAAAGTTTATGACTGAGCATCTTTTCCTTAGATAATGTATCAGAGACACTGGGTCAAGGCCATCCCGAAGGACGTTTTTATTAAAGCGCATTGAGATATGCCACGTCGCGGCCTCGGCTGCGGGTTTTACGGATTCGTCTTCTTTTATATCGCCTTTGTCCTCATCGAGATATGCCACTATATGGCTGGTAAGTTCCTCTCCGCTTTGTACAATGTCTTCAGTCAGAGATAGTTCACCTATGGCAACAGCCTTTATTAAAATTATAATGTGGTCGCGGCACCTTAACAATAAATTTATAAGGGCCGCATCGACAGGGATTTCACCGTTTCTGACCTTCTCCATGAGGTTCTCAAGCTTATGTGTAAAGCCCGCAATCTCCGTCAGGCCTAACATGCCGGAGGCCCCTTTTATGGTGTGCATACCGCGAAAGAGGGCGTTTATCGTCTCACTGTCATTCGGCGTTGTCTCCAGCGTAAGCAACTGGTCTTCGACGGTCTGGAGAATCTCGGTGGCCTCTTCTATGAAGACCTTATGTGACGGCTCAAGCTGTATTTTTGGCCCGTTTTTCTCTGCCATTGCTAATATCCCGCTATATTATAGAGTTCAAATATATTTTTAACCGTCTCGCTTGCCTTGATTACCTTAAAAGCCTTGCCGCTTTTGACGGCCTCTTTCTCCAATGCGATTATAAGCTGAAACCCTGCCGTGTCCATCTCCGCAACATTCGACAGATCGAGTTCAACGCTGTCCGTACACGGCAGATAATCGACAAGTATGCCTTTTAATTCGTTAGCCCTTACTATTGTCATTTCACCGTTTAGCTCTAAAGCCAAAGTCCCTCCAGTTTATGTTATCAGCATTTTACGGCAGTATTAGTTTCTCTATTGCCGCAAGTAATATTTCGGGTTTAAACGGTTTTACAATCCATGCCTTTGCCCCTGCCTCCTTGCCTTCCTGTTTTTTTGCATCCTGTGATTCAGTAGTAAGCATTATGGTTGGCGTGAATTTATAAGCCGCATTTTTTTTCAGTTCCTTAAGGAATGTGATTCCATCCATGACGGGCATGTTGATGTCACAGATAATCAGGTGGATTTTACCGGCAAGTTTACTAATGGCCTCTTTGCCGTCTTTTGCCTCAATAACCGTGTAGCCTGATTTTTTTAATGTAGTACCGACAATCTCCCTCAAGGTGGCCGAATCGTCAATAACCATTATGGTTTTTCCCATTTATTCCTCCTGTATCCTAAAAAAATGTGATTTCACTTTCTGCCTCGCTGTGTTTCGAGTCGGGCGCGTGTCCCTTGCCGGAGGCCTGGATAGCCGTTTTATGGATATGGTGCTGCTTTTTCATAACATAATCCTTCAGCATATCGTCTATGTTGAAATCTATGATGCTATCGTCAAAGAGTACTATAGGGGAGTTCAACAGTTCCTGCAGCTTTTTCATATATTCGTCCATGGTGTCGTTGGTTTTAATTAATTGCTCTATCTGCTGGCGGGTAATGTCCTGGAACTGGATATTGCTTAGTGCCTCGAGAATCTTTCTTTCCACCTCTTTACTTAACACAGCCACCTCCCTGATGACATTGTCGTTAAAGCTGCTTAACTTTTTGAACCCCTCCCCGATGGCGTCAAGCCTGGCAACAAAGCCAACCAGAAGGTTGTGTTCCTTGTCATGTACCTGTTTAGTTATATCCGCCTGAAATCTGTCTTTAATCATTCCAGCGACTTCCGTGATGGCCGTTCCTATTTCAATTGTGGCATCGTTAGACTTTTGTGACAGGGTTCTTACTGCGTCGGCAACTACGGCAAATCCTCTTCCCATATTCCCGGCCCTGGCTGCCTCTATGGCCGCATTCAATGCCAGCAGATTTGTCTGGTCACTTATGTCTTTTAACAGGTCGGTCAGGCCAGCCATTTTGTTTGACTTTGAAGACAGCTCCGTTCCCAGTGTGTAGTCTTTCTCTGTCTCATCTAAACGTTGGGTTACGTAGCCGCGTAAGGTTTTAAGTGTCTTGTCGTTTTCTTCTATCGTGTTACGTGATTCGTCAGAGAGTTCCGCGGATTCACTTTTGAGCCTTGTAAGGGTCTCTGCCATTGACGTAATCGAGCCGTCTATTGATTTGAGTTTGGAGATAACCTCAAATGACGCGGTATCAGTTGATTTCACAATATCGTTAAGGTGGGCGTTTATTATTTTGTTTAACTCCTGGCGGGATGAAAAATATTTATCCAGCTTCTTTGCCATCATGCCATAACGATGTTCAGCCGTCTGGGCCTCCTCCCAAACCGATTTATTACCACGGCTTTCCGCCATATTCAGCGCCGGCCTGCTCACAAAATAAATCACCGTAAGAATTAAGGCTATCCATATTACGTCAAATAAAGACTCGGAGGTGTTTCTACCCATATTAAAGGCCTTCTGGCAGAAACTGGAAAATATGGAATTAAAGTAGTTCATCACTACATAAGTGATAATAACCACTACTAATGAATATATCAGGTACTTCTTATGAAAGGTCTTATGATCTACACACACTACAGTCCTTCTGGCATCTTTTCCGCTCATCACACACCACCCGCTTCGTATTAATCTGCCATATCTCTTAAAAGGAGGCTGCCAAACCAGCACCTGGCCCTCAATGGCTGATTTACTTGCCAATCACATATGCCAGGTATACCATCTGTTAGCTATCTGTAATTTATACAAAAATAGATATATTTGTCAACAGATATTCACCACCTCGGCGGTGCGGTTGCAAAGCGCAAGGTATACTTATGTTACATGTTAATGTTACTATTTCTCAGCTTATTTTAAGCTCGCAATAAATACTTCAGGGAACAGACTATGACTTATACAAAAATTGTTGCCACTTTAGGCCCGGAAACATCACATGAAAAGGTCGTAGAGGATCTGATAAAAGCAGGGGTGGATGTTTTCAGGTTGAATTTCTCTCACGGATCTCATGATGACCACAAGGAAAGGATAGATTTAATCCGAAGGGTATCCGCTAAAATCGGTATCGAGGTTGCCCTGTTGCAGGACCTCTGCGGCCCGAAAATCCGTACAGGAAAGATGCAGCCTAACGGGGTAACCCTCAAAGAAGGCGCAAAAATATCTATTGTAACCGAGGATATCATCGGCACTGAGGAGCGCTTTTCATGTATATACGCATTATTGCCAAATGATGTAACCCCTGGGGAGAAAATACTCCTTGATGACGGCTCTATGGAATTAAAAGTGGAAAGTATAGATAATGGCCAGGTTATTTGTACTGTCATAAGAGGCGGACTATTAAAAAGCTCTAAAGGCATGAACCTCCCCGGAAGTAAAATATCCTCTCCGGCTCTTACAGACAAGGACAGGTATGACCTGGAATTTGGCCTCAGGGAAAACGTGGATTTCATTGCTCTTTCCTTTGTCAGGGATGCTGATGACATAAAACAACTTCGTGAAATAGTGGGCGCCCGGGACATCCGGATTATCGCAAAAATAGAAAAACCCGAGGCAATAGACCACATAGACGAGATAATCCATGAAGCTGACGGAGTAATGGTTGCCAGGGGAGACCTTGGTGTGGAAATGGACCTGGCCGAGGTCCCGGTGCTGCAAAAAGAAATCATACACAAGGCAAACGCGGCTGACAGATATGTCATAACCGCAACCCAAATGCTCGAATCCATGATAGAAAACCCGTTCCCAACCCGTGCCGAGGTAACAGACGTAGCAAACGCAGTTATAGACGGTACAGACGCTGTGATGCTCTCCGGTGAAACAGCAGTTGGCAAGTATCCCGTCGTAACAGTAAAAACCATGACCCATATTGCCAGAACTACTGAAAGGTATTTAAAACAACAACCTCCAAGATGGAACTGGGGACATATAAACAGGGCTACTGAAGTGCATAATGCCATGTCACGGGCAGTATTGCAGCTTTACAGGGACTTAGATATCAAGGCAATCTGTGCCTATTCGTCGTCAGGCGGAACCTCCGTATATCTTTCAAAAAGCAGGCCCTTTGCGCCAATTATAATCTTCACTCCAAGCATCAAAGCACTGCGAAGAATGCATCTGTACTGGGGCGTAATCCCTGTACTGGATACAACTATCAAATCAAACGACCAACTCAACAAGAGAGCAAATGAATTCGTCCAGGAAAGGGAGTTTGCCAAACCAGGGGATACGATTCTGTTAATTCATGGCAGCGTATTTGGACATGTAGGTAAAAATAGTATTATAGAGATTAAAACAGTCGAAGGGATATTAAAGAGGTAGATGCCATCATAAAAATCACAATCAAATAACAAATCGATGCTTACATACCCGTGAGGTGCTGTCAATGTATGAAGTGCCGGGACGACGGCAGCGGTGTTTAGAATAATTCCCCCCTCTTATGTTATCATATTCTTATAGTAGATACGGGCGAGGTATGGAAGATGCGGCAACAGTATGACCTGACGTTAAAGAAATTGAGGTAATAAATATGCCTATATCAATGGATGTAGAAGAGAGCTGGCTATTTAAGAAAGGGCTTCTTGAGGGCAAACAGAAAGGGCTGCTTGAAGGCAAACAGAGAGGGCTGCTTGAGGGGATTGAGTTAGGCCTGGAACTCAAATATGGCTCAGCCGGGCTTGAGCTGATGGATATGGTTAGGGCCATAAGCACTGTAGATAAACTGGAGGAATTCAAAAACCTTATCAGAAAGGCCGGTTCTTTGGATGAATTGAGGGGCTATTTCAGGGGCGCATAGGTGCCGCGCTCAGGGATGATTTGAGCCATAGCGGAGGCGCCTTTTATCTGCTGTGCCACCTCTTTTTGATGGCTTCGTAAAATAGGTCGAGTTTCTTACTCTGGCCCTCGGTGAGCTTTTTCTTCATCTCTGAGATGGCAGCCTCAATAATCGTCTCTGCCTCGGGCTGGTGCCTTAATCTCAGCTCCTTTAATTCTATGTGCGCCTTTTCAACTATGGGTTCTATCTCCCGCAACTGCTCCCCGGTGAGACTAAGTTCGCCCGATACTTTCGACAATATCAATCTTTTAAACGCCGGAGGCCCCTCGTGAAAGACCGCCTCCATCTTGTGCTTCATAAAAATCCCGCCAACAACGGCCCCCGCTAAAATCCCCGACATGAATATCACCAAACATCCGGCGAAGACCTTCCACTTCTTCATCGCTCAATACCTCCCTGTTTAATTTTTACTATAAAAACCACTGCAACGCACTTATGCCGGAAGGGTCATCGATAAACACCCCAAAGGCATAATAGCCGCCACCATTGCCGGAAAATATCGCATAGAGGCCCACCGCCACGGCACACGCGGCCGTTGCCGCCGCAAACGGCCAGATATACCTCTGAATATCGTCCTCTCTTACGGCATTGATTGCCCTTACTCGCGCCATTACGCCGTTGTGCCATCTGGCATCAGGCTGCCCCGTAAACTGCTCCGCGGCCCTTCTGTGGCCTTCTTTAAGGGCTTCTTCTATTTTTCTTATCATGCCATTGCCTGCCTTCATAGCATACCCTCCCTCTTACTGCTGCTTATGTGGCCCAAGATCTTATCTCTTAGTTTAGCCCTCCCCCTGTGTGCCCGAACCTTTACGTTTATCACACTGAGGTTGAGCACCTGAGCCGCCTCCTTTACGCTATACCCCTCTAAATATACCAACGTTATGGCCATCCTTTCAACAGGGGTGAGTTCGCTCATGGCCCAGTTGAGAATCTCTGCGGCGTCCCTCTGTGACTCCGTATCCCTGAATGTCTCCATGGAGCCTTCGTTTACGACCCTGTCAAACCACCTCTGGTGCTCCTCACCCAATGCACTCATTGGGAGGTCCTGCCGTTTGTAGTGCGCCCTCCAGTAGTCATAGCATGTTCGCACCGTTATGGTTCTGAGCCAGTACTTAAATGGGCTTTTGCCATTAAACGAGGCCAGCGACCCGAAGGCATTTACAAACACCTCCTGGGCCGCCTCCGGCACTACATCTGCCGGTACATACGAAGCGGCGATTTTATATACATACGTGCCATACATCCTGACAATCACCTCAAACTCGTCGGCGTCTCCGGCAATGACGCGGTTGATTGCCTCCAGCTCTTCGTTATGCGTATCGGGCATATGTCCCTTTGTCTCATTCATATTATACTTGAAGTTCAGGGAAAAGGGGCAAGGTTTTATACCCCACCCCCTCCTGTTTTCTCCTGTGATACTATGCGCCGTTACTGGCTATCCAGAGGTCTATGATGGAGTGAATGCCTGCCAGTTTATCTTTAATGTGTGAGTACATGTCAGCCCTGAACTGTGTTACCGCGGCGAGTTGATCGGCACTCAGGACACCCTGAAGCTGCGCGGCAAGCTGTGCCCTTACTACGGCAAGTTCCTCTTGTGCCGAGGCGGCATTCTTTGCCGCGGCGCGCACCTTGTTCTCGTCATACGTGGCGCTGTGGACGGCGTCACAGAGGTTTTTCTTAGCCTCTACAACGGCAGCAACACTGCTTCCTACGGTCTGGCGATAGGACTTCAGGATTGAGGCAACCTGTTGCTTTTGTGCGCTGCTGAGGTTCAGCTTGAGAAAGAACTTAAGAAACGGCGCTTCGATGCCGTCAGTATTTCCGCCATGGATGGCCGCGCCAGCCGCCCCATAGGCCTTGTGAATATTCAACGCCCCGCCAACCAATACGGCACATAAGGCCGCCACTGCAACTACCGCGAAAAATCTTCTGCCCTTTGAAAACATCATAATATACTTCCTCCTTCTTGAGTCTTACCAGGGAATCATCCGGCCTCTGCCGGCTTTGCCGTTCCCTTAACTACTATGTCGCGTTTGAAATGAGAAAGGTTACACGATAAAAATATTAATTAAAAATATCTGCGTACCAGCTTGCCCAAGGGTCTCCTCAAGGACATCGTAATCGGCTCAAATATCGACAAGACCATAAGGCCGGTGATATAATAGCCATATGCAAACACGAGCTCTGGACTTAATGGAGATGGATAGCGCTATGCCCAGGGGTGCCTGAATAAATATGCAACAATCGCTTCCCATCGTTATTCTGAACTTCAACCGCCTCGACCCTTTTCTCAGACTTATATCATGGATACAGACCCTTGCCGATGTGGAAAGAATTGTCGTTATTGACAATGCCTCGTCATATCCTCCCTTGCTTGATTACTACGCCGGCAATCCCGATGGCCTGGAGATTATAAGAAAACAGACCAACGGAGGACACCTTGTAACAAAGCAGGTATTAACTGCCGAACTCAACATCCAGGGCAGGCTTATTGTCACAGACCCTGACCTTGTACCCTACTCATGGACTCCCTCAACAATCCTGCACAAGATGCAACTGCTGATGGATATCTACAATAACATCCATAAGATAGGCGCCGGACTCTGTGTAGATGACCTCCCGGAGCACTATCCGTTTGCTGAAGAAGTTCGCAGACATGAACTTAGCATCCTGGGACGAGAGCTTGATGACGGCTCCAGAATTGCCCTGATTGATACTACGTTTTGTCTCTACAGATATCCGCAAGCCCTTGGGGATTGGAGGACACCTGCCATACGTACGGCCAGGCCATTTATGCTTCAGCATGTGGACTGGTACGTTGACCCTTATATGTTAAGCGATGAGTATGCCTGGTATCTGGACCACTGCGGCGCATCCGCATCATATGCCAACCAACTGAAGGACTGGTACAGGGGCAAGGCACTGCACTGGCACAATCTCAAGGCCTGACCCCACCTGAGCGTTTCCCAAAAGCACGGCAAATATTGTAAAATCATACATATATCATGGAGACATACTATCTCACCAGTAAATGCTGTTTAAAACATCTTGAGACCCCATGCGTATATGACGTCGTGAAAGACGAGCTGTATGAGGTTGACGATGCGGCCTTCGAATTCCTGAAGGCTTGCTCAACAGGCAACGGCGCCACTGGCGGCGATAGTGGCTTCATCTCCTACTGCGTCGAAGAGGGAATTCTCACATCCACGCCGGTATCCATCGCGCGGCCTCCGGTGAATCCCGCCCCGCAGCCCTCTCTCAGATACCTTGAACTGCAATTGACCGCCATGTGCAACCTTCAATGCCGCCATTGTTACATCGGCGCACCAGAGCAGGTAAGCCTGCCGCTTGACGCCGTTACCGGCATACTAACAGAGTTTGAGTCGATGCAGGGGCTCAGACTCCTGCTTACGGGCGGAGAGCCGCTGATGTATCCCGATTTTGCCGAGCTTAACAGGAGGCTCCCCATGTTTGCCATGAGAAAAGTGCTCCTCACAAACGGGATACTCCTCAACGATGGGCTGCTACAGGGCCTGAACGTGGATGAGATTCAGATAAGCATTGACGGACTTGAGCCGGGGCACGACGCCATACGCGGCCCGGGTACATACAAAAAGGCTGTCATGGCATTGGAAAGGGCCAGACACATTGGCTTTGACGTGTCCGTTGCCACGACGATACATTCAAAAAACATTGGCGAATTCGCCGCAATGGAAAAAATGTTCATAAATATGGACATCAAAGACTGGACAGTGGATGTACCTGTCACAATGGGCAATCTCCTGAGAAATGAATCCCTGGTTGTACCGCCTGACATCGCTGGGAAACTCCTGTCATACGGCTTCGGCGGCGGCCTTCACGGCGACAGCAGCGATGGGGCCTGGGCATGCGGACTTCACCTGATGTCCGTAGGGGCAGACGGAGGTATCTCAAAATGTCTGTACTACGCGGGGGAACCGGTAGGTTCAATAAAAGACGGCCTTCAAACCTGCTGGAGCCGGATTGAGCCGCTGCCCATCGGCAGGCTTAAGTGCGACTGCAGCATGAGGGAGACATGCCGTGGTGGCTGCAGGTACAGGGCCGCGGCGCTTGGAGACCCGCTTGGAAAAGATTTATTTAAATGCCACTCACTATTATATTGACATTTATGTTATTATAAGAGTGTAAAGACAAAATCT
>PEAC01000075.1 GCA_002753305.1 Nitrospirae bacterium MYbin6 | reverse complement strand
GAAAAAAAACTCAAGGCCGTTAAATAAAGCAAATACATAGAGCGAATATATAGAGGAGCTGCAATGAGACATACAATATCCGTGCTGGTAGAAAACAAATTTGGAGTCCTCTCCAGGGTAGCGGGGCTTTTCAGCGGCCGCGGCTATAACATCGAGAGTATCTCCGTTGGCGAGACACTTGACCCGAAGGTCTCCATGATGACTATCGTTACCAGGGGCGAAAACCAGATTGTCGAGCAAATCAACAAACAGTTGAACAAACTGATAGACGTGATAAAAGTACAGGACCTGTTCGACATCGACCATGTAGAAAGAGAAATGGTACTGGTCAAGGTGTCCCCGCAGCAGGAGCAAAAGGCAGAGGTGCTGAGGCTTGCCGAGATATTCAGAGGAAGAGTCGTGGACTCAAGCCAGAAGACCTATACGATAGAGATAACCGGAGATGAGAAGAAAATAGAGGCATTCCTTGACCTCGTCAAACCGATGGGCGTAAAGGACTTCGTCCGCTCGGGGAAGATAGCCATAGCACGGGAAAAATCAAAGAGTTGAATCCCGGCTGCCAGGCTCAGGGCAAAGGTATGGACTGGAAAGGTAAAAAAGTACTTGTCACCGGCGCCTGCGGCTTTATCGGGAGCCATCTGGTAGAGGCCCTTGTGAACCTGGGGGCCTCGGTACGCGCATTCGTCTACTATAACTCCTTCAACTCATGGGGATGGATAGACACATTTGACGCGGCGCTCAAAAATAAAATCGATGTATACTGCGGCGACATCAGAGACGCCTATAACGTAAGGGACGCCCTTACGGGAATGGATGTCGTCTTTCACCTTGCCGCCTTAATCGCCATCCCATATTCCTACATCGCCCCGGCCTCATATGTTAAGACCAACATTGAAGGTACACTCAATATCGTCCAGGCCGCAAGGGATTTCAAACTCCAGCGCATTGTTCATATCTCGACGAGCGAGGTCTATGGCACGGCCAGATACGTCCCAATAGACGAAAACCACCCGCTTCAGGGACAATCCCCCTATTCTGCTACGAAGATAGGCGCCGATGCCATTGCGGAGAGTTTTTACAGGGCATTTGGGCTGCCGGTAACAATAGCGCGGCCCTTTAATACATACGGCCCGCGGCAGTCGGCACGGGCCATTATTCCAACCATAATCACCCAGATAGAGGCCGGAGCAAAACATATAACCCTTGGCTCCCAGCACCCAACCAGGGATTTTACGTTTGTAAAGGACACCGTCTCTGCCATGATACGCCTTGCTGAGACAGAGGGCTCAATCGGCACGGTGGCAAACATCGGCTCGAATTTCGAGATAAGCATAGGCGGCCTCACGGCCAGGATAATGGAGCTGATGAATGCAAATCTGTCCATAGAGTTTGACGAAAAAAGGGCGCGTCCGTCAAACAGCGAAGTAGAAAGGCTGTGGGCCGATACCACACGCCTTGCCGAAACGGGATGGCGCCCCTCATACTCACTGGATGACGGCCTCAGGGAGACAATCCTGTGGATAAGAAAAAACATAGACAAATACAAGGCCGATATATATAATGTCTGACCCGTCCGCCCCCGCGCGCATAAGGGCCGTCATCATGGCGGGTGGTGAGGGCGTTCGCCTCAGGCCCTACACGTTTATCCTTCCTAAGCCGCTACTGCCCGTTGGTGAGACCACGGTATTGGACCACATCATCGACTGCCTGAGAGCCAACGGCTTTACGGATGTCTATATCTCGGTGAACTACAAGGCAAGGGAGTTTGAGGGCTGGCTGGAAAGCCGTAAAGACGGCGGCATAAACGTGGAACTCTACAAAGAGCCGCGAAAACTTGGCACTGCAGGCTCACTTGGCCTTATCAGAGGTAAACTTACCGAACCGTTTTGTGTCGTCAACGGGGATTTAATAATGAACGTCCCCCTGGATTTGATGTACCGCCGCCACCTTCAGACAAAAGCAGACATTACTATCGGCATAAAGGGTTATCAGCTCACCATACCTTATGCAGTTGTCAATAAAAACGCCGACGGCCTGCTGGTTGATATAATAGAGAAACCCTCATACGATTATTTTATAAACGCTGGTATATACGTCCTGAGCCAGTCCGTCTTTAAGCACATCCCGCATGAGCACCCCCTTGACATGCCTCAGCTTATAGATTCGGTGAAGAAAGACGGCGGCGCTATCTACGTCTATGACATTGGTGAGCGCTGGCTTGACATCGGACGCATCTCGGACTACGAAAAGGCCGTCGAGCTGATACACCAATGGAAGGAATAACAAGTGTACTGGTAACCGGAAGCAGCGGCTTCGTGGGACGGTCCCTGGTAAGAAAACTCAAAGAGTGCGGCGCACACGTCGAAGAGTTTGACATAATAAACGGCAAAGACATCACTGATTTTAAATCATTCGACAGCATAAAAAAAGCAGACTGTGTCGTCCACCTTGCGGCAAGGACGTTCGTCCCCGATGCATTTGAAAACCCTGCCCGTGTGTATCGCGAAAACATAATCGGCACGTTAAACGTCCTCGAGTACTGCCGGACAAATTCAATAAAGAAAATAATCTACGCAAGCTCCTATGTCTATGGAAGGCCGCAGCGGCTTCCAATTGATGAGAAACACCCCGTGGCAATACAAAACCCCTACGGCAGGAGCAAACTAATCGGCGAAGCGCTCTGCGGAGGATACCATGAGGACTACGGCATAGTGCCCATCATCTTCAGGCCGTTTAATATCTACGGCCCCGGGCAGGGCGGGGACTTTCTAATCCCCACATTAATCAGGCAGGCCCTCTCAGCCTCCGATACAATCATAGTAAAAGACCTGCTGCCACGGCGCGACTATATCTATATAGACGACATAATAGAGGCATACGTATACGCCATTTTAAGTTATAAATGTGCCGGCCCTGAAATATTCAATGTCGGCTCCGGGATAAGTTACAGTGTAAATGACATTATAAATAAACTACAAAAGATCTGCCAGACCAACAAGAAAGCCATCTCCGAAGGGCTGGAGCGAAAAAACGAGATCCCCGACTGCACAGCAGACACAGGCAAAATCAGAAAGGCCTTCGGCTGGGCCGCTAAATACGGCATAGACGAAGGACTACGGCAAACCGTATCTCACACTATCACCCCATGAAAAAGATAAAGGTATTTTTTCTAATCCAGACCCTCGACACCGGCGGTGCGGAGAGGGTACTGATAGAGCTGGTAAAGGCCATTGACAAGGACAGGTTTTCTGTAACCGTTGGGGTGCTATACAATGGCGGGGCGTTTAGCCGTGAACTTGACGGCCTTGACGGCGGCGTACGGGTAGTGTTTTTCGGCCAAAGGGGCCGCTGGGACCCCATACCGGTATTTCGCGTATATAGAGAGGCCAGCAGACTCAGACCGGATATAGTGTACGGGTATATGGGGGTAGCGAACGAGATAAGCGCCCTGGTTGGGCGGACAGTCGGGGCAAAGGTGGTGTGGGGCCTGTTGTCATCGGATATGGATTTCTCGCTCTACCACTGGATATCAGGGTTTATGTTTAAGGTCGGGGCGCTGCTCTCACGCATACCCGATTTGATAATAGCCAACTCGGAGGCCGGCAGGAGGCACCACGTCTCGTGCGGCTATAGTGGCAGGCGCATGTCGGTGATTCACAGCGGTATCGACACGGAGCGATTCAGGCCGATAGCCAGCGCCGGAGCAGACCAAAGGCGTATGTGGCAAGTCCCCGAAGATGTGAAACTCATTGGGATATTCGGCAGGCTCGACCCAATAAAAGACCACCGGACTTTTTTGAAGGCCGCTGCAATGCTAAGTTTGGAGCGCCCTGATGTACGATTCGTTTGTGTGGGCACCGGCACTGAGGAATTCACCAAAGACCTGATGGCCGGGGCCGCGGCAGACGCGCTCCTGGACAAGGTTATTTGGGCCGGCTGGGTGGCCGACATAGCCGGGGCGTATAATGCGATGGACATTGTAACATCCTCATCAATAAGCGAGGGACTGTCAAACGTCATATGTGAGGCAATGGCCTGCGGCGTGCCGTGCGTGGTGACGGATGTAGGGGACTCGCGGCTGATTGTGGGCAACACAGGGATAGCCGTCAATAAGCAAGACGCGGCCGCGATGGCAGAGGCATGGAATACGATGTTAAACTGGCCCATGGTAAAAATGGCCGAAATACGCGTCATGGCGCGCGATAGGATCGAAAAGCACTTCAGCTCAATACAAATGGCGATAAAAACCGAGGCCGCACTTATAAAGCTCGTGCAAGGTTAACACTGATTAAAAGGGGTGTCAGCCGGTTAACACTGATACATCAAAACGTGAAAGTGGACTCCAGCAAGATATGCGGTACGCCCAGCGTCACATCATTAAGGCCAACATAAACCATGGTATCGGCATGCGCAAGCAACAGCCGGACTTTTTCGAGAAAGCGCGCGCACGCAAACCGAACACCACCACGCGGTCAAGGCGTGTAAGACTTCGCTTACTGGACCCACTGGCTCTTCTTTCGTTTTAACCAACTCTTCAAGCTGTGGCGTACGGGAAATGTCCATTATTTCATCCTCCTTCCCGAACAGACTGAAAGGTAGCCTGTCCCATTTCCTTGTCCCCTTATAGACCATCGAACCCTCCTACTTATTTGCAGCCTCTTTATTGCGATGGTACTACTTTCTTTTATGGATTGACCCTCTCTCTGGTACATTTTTCATAACCGCTTTTGGTACATTTTATCATGGCCGACGACAACACAGGCGAAATGTAAGAAAATACTGGAAACCCTGACACAAAGTTGCGGGTCAGATGGATATAATTTTACGGCTCCGGTGTTTGAGGGGTGAGTGGGAGAGAGAATAAACTGCAAGGAGTATGATATACTTTCATTATGAGGCCAATAATTACTATACTAATTGTGTGGATGTTATGACTTGCTTAGGTGCCATGTGGAACAAAAAATAGTCAATGTGATAGAAAGGTTTAAATCTCTATTATCCAGCAGAATCATAGTTTCAGATATCATTGTGTACGGTTCATGGGCCAGAGATGATGCAACAGAACATTCTGACCTGGATGTTTTGGTTGTTGTGGAAGAATCCAATCACTGTATAGACAATATAATCAGCGACTGCGCATGGGAGGCAGGGTTTCCATATGATATTGTTGTCGTACCCATAGTCATTACTGCTGGTGCATTAAAAGATAGTCCTATTCGGGTATCCTCTTTTATCCGAGCAGTGTATAGAGAAGGTATCTCAGTATGAACGATGAAATTCATCATCTGGTAAAATATAGACTCGAACAAGCCGAAGATTGCCTTAAAGAAGCCTCGTTATTGAAAAAAGAAGGCATGAGTAACCGTGCAATACTAAACCGCCTCTACTATGCGCTGTTTTACAGTATAATAGCATTACTTCAAACAAAACAGATGGGAACGTCAAAACATGCCGGTGCGATATCCATGTTTGATAAGGAATTCATAAAGACTAATGCCTTTGATAAATCTATGTCAAAAACTCTGCACCGTGTTTTTGAGCTTAGACAAAAAGGTGACTACATGGAATATGGCGCCATACCTGATCAGGATGTAGAGGATCTCCTTCCGAAGGTTGCGGATTTTGTAATTTCTGTAAAGAGATATTTTTCGATGGAGACTATGAAATAAAGGGGACAAACTCATTGAGCTTGATGAAATATGGGGCAAGAAGTATCCCATTGTAATCAAATCATGGAAGGCTAACTGGGATAACATCTCCAACTACTTCAAGTACCCCCAAGACATTCGCCGGATTATCTACACCACCAACGTTATCGAAGGATTCCATCGCCAGTTACGCAAGGTTACTAAGACCAAAGGGGCTTTTGCCAGCGAAAATGCCCTCTTGAAGCTCCTTTATCTGGCTATTCAAATTATTTCCGAGAAATGGACTCAACCTCTGAGAAACTGGCGTCAGACAGTTTCTCAGCTTGCTATTTTCTTCGAAGGGAGGTTACTATTGGACTTAGATGTTAAAGGCTAATTCGGGTTTGACACAGTTCAGTTAACAGATCCGACAGATTTATTTATTCGTATTCGGATCACTGCTCACCTCAGTCCCCGTCTCATATACCCATAAATAAATCTGTCCCCTTTACCGTCCCTATAGTTCTCTGTCCCCTGTCCCTAGTTCTCCGCTCAAACAGCTTGCCGTACTTTATTGAGCCTGCCCCCTCGACTGTCCCCGCAGTATCTGCAATTTCGATACCGGACAGTATTGAATCTGTCCCCTTTATTATCTTTTGACGACATCAAGGGCGGTAAGGCATGGAATGAACTTACGGACGAACAGAAGTCAGCGTTGAAAGCTGCCGGACTTGTCAAAGGCGTTATGCCGTCAAAGACTGAAAGGAAGGCTATTGAGGCTATGGGTAATAATATAGTTACGCTGTCGAAGGATGTTATCATAAAATATCTTGAATATTTGAGGGATATAAGCAGAAAAATCATATCAGCACGCGGATTTGAGAAAGCATTAATCGATAAATCAAAAAATAATCGAGCATTTACGATCCAAATAAAAGAGGAAGTTAATAGTTTCATACCAACCAATACTTCCTTTGATAATATTAAACAATCATACTATTATCTGCTTAGTAATCTTGATAAGAGGCTATTTTGTGGTATTGGGTTGATATGCGGCAAGAAAAATGAGAAAACATTTGCAGGTCCTATTTTTTATCTCGAATGTAATATAACAGAACAGAACAGTAATGAATATATGTTAGATTATGATTATTCTTCAATAAATCTGAACTATGATTTGTTTTCATATCTTTTTACAATCTCAAATGCTGATGAAGACGATGATGGTACGAATATTGTGTTTGATAACGAATCTCAGATCATTAATGAAATTGAGAGAGACATCCAGGAGATGAAGGACAAGGCCAAGGCCAATTTGAAAAGTCTTACTAAATATGTTAACAATATCTTTACCAGTTTAAAGGAAAAGCTTGATACTTTTAAATCAATAAATATATTCATGCACGGTTATGATTTTATCGACGAAAATAAATTGTATGCAAAGAGGACTAAGCATAATAATAATAGAACTAAATCTATATTTGAAAGTGATTTATGCTATGTTGACGCAATCCACCTTTTTGTCAGTCAAATCCCGGATCAGCTCTCTACTTATGAAGCGCTTCGTAGGCTTATTGCCGAAGTTGAACAACATGATTTTAAAAGTCCGGCACTTGATATGTTATTAAAAAACGCACTTACAGAAGTCAAAGTAGAACTAAATATGAATGACACTCAAATAGATATGAAAGAAAACTATTTACCAGTACCACTGTCAGGACCACAAGAAACAGCTCTTAGACTTGCGTGGACAAAGAAAATATCATACATACAAGGGCCACCAGGTACTGGTAAATCACACACTATCTCGGCAATTGTTATAAGCGCTGTGCTTAATAATAAACGGGTTCTGGTAGTATCTCAAAAACAGCCCGCACTAAAAGTTGTAAAAGAAAAGGTCGAGCCTCTATTAAAGTATTCAGAAAACAAAGACATACAAGGCATGATTTACTTTGATAAGGATGGAAAAAAGAAAATCAGAGACCATATCAAGGAACTGACAAGTATTGCAAATAACATAAATACTTTATTTAATAATAATATTGTAATAACAGAGGAAAGTCTAAAAGAACAGAGATATTGTTAGAACATGTAATTACTAAAATAAGTGAATATGAAAATAAATTGCAAAATAACTTAAACAATGAAAGCGAGTTTAAAGAGCTTAACGATATATTTCTAAAATATAGGGATAATTTCCTAACTCATTTTGATTTACTCGATAATAAATATGATAGATTTAAATTAATAAACGATAATCTGTTTAGTAAAATGATTTCATATATAGAATCGCTTTACTCAATTGGCCATCGGACATATGCAAAAGACATTTATATTAATAAATATAAGAATGCGATTAAAATAAAATATGACACTCCAACCGAATACTTAGAAGATAATATTATATTGGACTATTGCAAGGATTTATTTCAACTGAAGGATCATTACAGTAAAGCTGTCATAAAACAGAAAACACTCATTAATAATAACAACGAGTTTCTGAGATATAAGATTCATCATCTAAAAAATGATCTGTTAGAATATCAATAAGAATACGTCAAACGCAAATATGAACTAAATACTTTGAAAATGTTGGCTGACGAAAGCTATAGAGACGAACTAAACAAGTTTTCACGTATGTTATGGTACACAAAAGTGTCTTTAATTGAGCAAGCAATGAAAAATATAGATTTTGAAATAATCATTTGTTTAATGCCATATTGGGCCGCTGAAATCAGGCACTTGGGGCAGATATTTCCAATGGAACCTGATTTGTTTGATCTTGTTGTCGTTGACGAATCTTCACAGGTCAATATCGCTGAAGTTGTGCCAGCGTTTTATAGGGCTAAACATATTTGTATCGTAGGAGATCATAAACAATTAAGTTTAAACTCAACGGGTATAAATTTTACTTTGAACAAAAGCTATGATACATTAACATGGAATAAATACAAATGTAACAATCTCTTGTACGAAAACGCAAAAAAAGCAAAACTCACTGTGCTGGATGCGTCTATTTTAGATTTCATAATGAAGGACAGCAGGATTTTAATTCCAACTATTATGTTGGATGAACATTTCCGTTCGATGCCAGCGATGGCTGACTATACAAATAAATATTATGACGGCAAGTTGAAAATAATGTAAGAAAATCCAAAAGATAACATTATAACTACGTTTATACCGATAAAAGTAGAAGGAAAAAGAGATCCAGACACCAAAGTAATAACAACAGAAGCAGATATGGCAATTGATTTAGTCAATCTAATAACTTCAGGTAGCGCTCAGCATGAGATACAAAATACTCATGGGATAAGTATGCCTCATACTATTGATACTAAAAATTGTACTATAGGTATTATTTCAATAATCAGAAAACAGTGCGATTTGATAAAGGAAATGATAGATGAAGGAAGAATACCACATGCGATAGTCGAGCGCCATGAAATAATGGTTGGTACGCCTGAAGAATTTCAGGGCCATGAAAAAGATATAATAATATTCTCTCTTTGCCTTGATAGTTCATGCAACAGAGGTACAGGACACTATCAAAACCCTAATCGCCTAAATGTTGCAACAAGCAGGGCAAAAAATCTCATGATATTTATCTACTCCGATATTCCAAAGACTTTCGATAAGATAATTGAATATAGGAATCATTTTGTGCAACCCGACCTGGTTATTGATGGTAAAAATGCTAACGCACCTAAAGCCCCATGCAAATTTGACATTAGTATATGTGACTCAGAGTTTGAAAGAGAAGTTTATCATTATCTTCAGGAGTATATAGATTCCAAAAAACCTCTCCATGAATTAAGATTATGCAACCAAGTAATCAGCTGTGGACAAAAGCGGCTCGATTTTGTAATTCATAATCCTAAAAGCATGAAATATACTGCTGTTGAAGTAGATGGCAGCTCCCATTTTATTACAGAAGGAAATAAAAAACAATATTCTGAACAGCACATTGAAAGGATGGAAATCTTAATACGCGACGGATGGAAAATTATTAACACACCCTATTACCGCTGGTATAATGGTGGATGGTTATCAGATAGAAGAAACCTCAAGATATTCGATGATGAGATTAATAGAATATATAAAGAACTGGATAATAATCTGGATTTGTCTTGATGAAAGGATGTTTATAAAAGCACACCAGGGTCGTATTGCTGAGCTAGGGGACAAGGAAAGGGGACAGGCTACTTTATTGGTATATAGAAGGCTTTGGTGTGGAAGAAAACCAAATAAACGTACTTGTGGTCATATTTTATGGGCTGGGCTTCAGAAGAAGAATTAGTTAACCACATCAAAAAACTTGAAAAACCCAATAATTTTTAACAGGACTGGTATGTCCTTTGTATTTGCCACGGCTACCGCTTTGCCTTTTTCTATTTTCCCTCATATTTTCACTTGAAAAATGACAAGTAATTTTGCGAATAATCTATAATGGTTCGTCTTTCTCAGCGAAATATTTTATCGCTATATTTTTAAACCAAGTGGCATCATTATTCATACCGGACAGTATTGAGCCTGTCCCATTTCCGCTGTCCCAGAAAACACTAAAACCATTATTAATAACATCACCCTCATATCTGAACCCTGGCCCCTACTGAATAACCTTTTTCGTTTTTCCCAACGGTTACGGCTGTGTATTCAGGGTCGTGCTGAAAAAATATAATCCAGCCCTCTTTGTACGCGCGGCTCAGGATTTCGTCCTTTTCTCTGACCGTTACCAGTGGACTAAGGTCATAGGCCATTACGCATGGCGGCTTAAAATGGTAGGCATACGGGAAGAGATCCCCGGCGTAAAACACTGACCTGTCCTTGTCAAACACCCGGACGAGCTGTTGGCCCCTGGTGTGGCCGTCAAATACCATAAGCTCCAGTTCATCATCAAGCCTGGTATGGCCATTTAGCAAGGACAGCACCCCTGCCGCCATCAGAGGCTTGTATGTGCCATCTATATAGCTACCCTTGTCCTTATCGGATGGCCTTAGCGCCCACTCGAACTGCTCCTTTTGTACATAATATGTCGCGCGTGGAAACTGTGGCTGGGCTATCCCGTTTTCATTCAGTACTGCGCCGCCACTATGGTCAAAATGCAGGTGGGTCAATATTACATCGGTTATGTCTTCGGCTGTTAGTCCATAATCCTTTAATGATTCCGTTATCGGATTTGCCGCGTAGTTATAACAATAGATCTCCTTCGATTTCTCCGGCCAGTTCAGCCACATCCCCGTATCGACGAGGATATTTCTGCCATTACCGGCAAGCAGCAGGCTTCGCAGTTGCACCTTTACGCGGTTTACGGCATCAGGCGGTGAGACCTTTTCCCAGAGCGGCCTCGGAATTATGCCATACAGCGCACCGCCGTCAAGGCTGAAACTCCCGCCCTCTACCGGGTATATCTCATATCTGCCAATTCTCATCGCCATTTGTTAATCAGATTCTATCATAACGCGGGTATTTCCGGTTAATTAAAGCCTTTTTATTAGAAATACCGACAGGACTATCAGCGATGCTAAATAGAGTATTATGCTAAGCGTCAGGAGAAATCTCTTGTAGCGTATTATTTTCTCCTGCATTTCTATAATAGTTTCAACGCTGTTCGTGTTGAACATATATTTCACCGGGTAGAGGACAAAAAACGAAACGATCAGGGATATAAGCCAAAGCCCGACCTCAATGGCTAAAAACAAAGTTTCATCCTTTAACACATTAAACATGGGCCGTAGGGAAGCAAAAAGGGGACAGATTTATTTAATCACAGTTATGACCGTGCTGGATAATATGGTGAGGATAATTTATTGATATTAATAAAATTTTTTGGACTACCATAATAACGAATGGAAATCCATTACTTTATTAGCCGCACTTTGGTATCAGCCTTTCAGCCTTGACAACTCCGTATGCGGGATGAACATTGCCCCCTGGAGTTCGTTCATAAATACGGTGTCTTCGTTCATCTCCTTATAGGTTATCAGGCCGGTTATTGTGTCTATATCATTAAGGAGACGGCGGTCTCTGAGGAGCGTCCCGGCCCCGGCAAGCGAGGCGTTTTCTATGTGGACAATCCTGCCTTCCGGGACATCGGGCAAGAGACCCAGCGTCTTAACGTCCCTGGCCTTTATGTGCGTACCAAGCGCACCGGTCAGGATATACCTGTCTATGTCAGAAAAACTCAGCCCTACCGTGTTTACCATAACGTAAAGCAGTGTAAACATCGCCGCCTTAGATAGCAGAAAGTTATTTATCTCCGTTTGATAGACAATATGCCGCCTGATGCCGTCTTCATATAAAAGAAACCCCGTGCCGTTAGCATCGGTAATGACGTTTCGTTTCCCCTGGATTAGCGCTCCGTTTTGCTCTATTATGCCCGACTCAAAGAGGCTCGCTACAAGGCTCACCATCCCCGTGCCACAGATGCGCGAGGGGGCGCTGCCCCCTATGGTTTGCAGCCTTACGTTCATTGCGGAATCAAGGGATACGTCGTATATTGCCCCCTCCGCGGCCCGCCCTCCTATCCCCGATATCCCTTCGTCAAAGGCAGGCCCACCGGCCCCGGCACCAACCAGTATCCAGTCTTCAGTCCCTACGGCAATCTCCACATTCGTGCCTATGTCTATCAGTACACTAGGTGATTCGGCCTTATGGAGGCCAGAGGCAATTATGCCAGAGACGATATCACCGCCAACATAGCTGCCGGAGTTTGGAAACATGTATAGCACGCCATCGGGGTTTATCTCTATTGCCAGGGCGGCTGGACTCTGAAAACCAGGGTTGTTTACCACCGGAATATATGGGCTGACTGGAATGTTATTTACGGGCAGATTCAACAGAAAATGTGTCATCGTGGTATTAGCGGCAATTACAACGGCAACAATGGCATCCCTTGATATACCTGTCTTCTCACGAAGCAGTATAATCACGGCATTGACCGCACCAACGAGGCATTCGTGAAGCGCCTCACCACCGCCTTCCGGCATGGAATGGAAAATCCGCGTTAATATATCAGCGCCGTAGCGTGTCTGAGGATTTGTCAGCACCTCTTTGCCCAATACATTACCCGTCTCAAGCTCTATGAGTTCACCCCAGACGTTGGTGCTTCCGATGTCAACGGCAACCCCGTAGAGGCGCTCCGGCCCCAGGGACACTATCCTATGGCCGCATCTGTCGCAAGCTATCGCGCCCTTGATATTAAAATTATTATCGCGTAAATACGCGGGCAGCCGTCTTAGTATGTTAAGGGGAATATTTAAGGCGCGATTCCCTAATGCGGCAGTAAGCCTTTGGGCGTCTGAGGCGTTATCTGAAAGCGACGGGGGGTTTAGAGCCGCACTGAATCTCCACACGAGCGGGTTCATCGCTAACTTTCGTATATGACTTTTCCCATGTCTGAGATGTCATAACCACCCATCCGAAGGGTCGTCTGCCTGAATTCCTCGTCATTGCGGATTATATCAAATAGCGCCTCGACCATGTGAAGGGTATAGGAGTCCTTCGTTAAGACAAAATCGTAGCGTTCCCTTGCAATCGGGATGAAATCAAGCCCAAGGGCAATGGCGGCCGTTAAGATCCCCATGCCCGTGTCCGCGCGCCCCGAGGCAACGGCAGAGGCAACACCCATGTGCGTGTACTCCACGGTATCGTAGCCTTTTACATTTTGCCCCGAAATCCCCCTGTCTCTCAGACACTTATCCGTAAGGAGCCTCGTACCAGTACCAGGCTGCCTGTTTATGAACATCACGCCGTCTCTGGTTATATCCTCTATGCCGGTGATTTTCTTTGGATTTCCCGGCATTATAATGAATCCCTGCCGACGGTAGACGAGATTGACGAGGATGGCCTTTTCCCCTTGCAGGTATTTCTCTATAAAGGGTATGTTATAAATGCCTGTCTCTTCATCAAGCAGATGTGTCCCGGCTATGTGGGCCTCGCGTTTTTTTATGGCTATAATGCCGCCCATTGAGCCAACATGGGCGGATGACAATGAGTAGCGCGGATACTTCCTTTTGATGAAATTATATAAGACATCCAGTGTGTTGTCGTGGCTTCCTATGCAGACAATGGTGTTGAGGATGTCGCTCCTGGGGCGCATAAGCCCGACATTGACCTCCGAGGCCGCCCCAACGCCCTCTGACATCGCAGGAATAGACAACATCGCGTCTGCCCTGACAAGGGACATCATGATGCCCGCCCCACGCCCAAGCGGGGTTGCCACGAACCTGCCGGCTACCCTTCCAACCTTTACGCGAACGAACTCCTCCTGCCCAATCGTTGAGCTTATGGTCCTGCCGATTACGGCAGGAATTGTCTCCTTTTCCTGCACGCTTAGACCAAGCCATTTCTCAATCAGCGGCCTTATGAACAAGTCGACGGTTATATAGGCACTTACCGGGTAGCCGGGGACTCCGGCAACGGCCGTACCATCTATCATGCCCAGGATTAGCGGCCTTCCAGGCTTTATATTCACACCGTGCAAGATACACTCACCCATGTCCTTTATCACGGTCGACGTATAGTCCCGCGTACCGGCTGAGGAGCCGGCAATGATTAACACAAGGTCATGGGCTTTTACCACTGCGTCGACGGCCTTTTTAATCTCATTGAGATCGTCCCTGACGATAGGACAGCAGACTGCCACGGCCCCGTAGCCGGTTACCAGCCCGGCTAGCATCGCCGAGTTTGAGTCTATAATCTTACCCCGTGTAAGGGGCGTACCCGGTGGGACAAGCTCAGTTCCCGTAGGGATAATCGCCACAGAGGGCCTTTTCCTGACCTTTATCTGCGTATGCCCACCAGCAAGTGCCGCCCCTATGTCGATTGCCCTTATCTTGTGATTTTCCGGCAGAATTAGTTCCGTTGCCACGATGTCCTCGCCTATGGCCCTGATGTGCTGATATGGGGCTGCGGCCTTCAGGATCTCTATATATTCGGCGCTTCCGTCTTTTACAACATTTACGTCCTCAATCATAATGACTGCGTTAAGGCCGTCGGGGATTGGCTCACCCGTATTAATGTAGAGTGCGGCGTCTGGGATTTTCAGCCTCACGGGTGTCGTCTCCGAAGCCCCGAATGTCGAGTCGAATCTTACGGCATAGCCATCCATCGCGGATGAGTGAAAAAATGGCGATGACTGAAGGGCGGTAACAGGCTCCGACGTTATCCTGTCCATAGAGGCAGCCGCATCGCATGGCTCGCCGGGGAAGGCCTTCAGCACACCTCTTCCATCAAGAAAGTGAAACCACCTGCTCAGGGCCTCATCTAACGGGATGCTGTCTATGAATACGCTGCCGGCCCTAATTGTAAATTACCCCGTTTCCTTTGATTATTGATCCTATCACAAATGCCTTATGGCCCATGCCATTTAGTATTTCAACCGCGTGCGTGGAGTCTTTTTTGTCTATCACTAATGTGTAGCCAACTCCCATGTTAAAGGTCTTAAACATCTCTGCCTCGTCAATGAGGCCCTTATTTCCTATTAAATCGAATATCTTAGGACGCGGCCATGAAGTCTTGTCTATTGAGGCGCCAAGTCCCGGGGGTAATACTCGCGGCAGGTTGCCAGTGATGCCACCACCGGTTATATGTGCCATGCCCTTGATTTTTAATTTGTCTTTCAGTGAGAAAACCGCTTTTACATATATCGTTGTCGGCGTTAGCAGCTCCTCGCCTATCGTCTTATTGAGCGTGGGGATGAATGTGTTTATGTTATGTCCTTCTATCTCAAAAAAAAGTTTTCTTACGAGGGAGTAGCCGTTACTGTGAAGCCCGGACGATGCCAGGCCTATGACCGCGTCACCCTCTTTTATGGACGAGCCGTCTATGATGTCGGGTTTATTTACCGCGCCGACGCAAAACCCGGCCACGTCATATTCGCCGTTTGCGTAAAAGCCTGGCATCTCGGCGGTCTCTCCACCAATCAACGCGCAGCCGGCCTCCACACACCCCGCGGCAATCCCCTTGATAATCTCCCGCGCGGTACTTGGCTCAAGTGCGGCAACGGCCAGGTAATCAAGAAAAAATAACGGCTCGGCCCCAGCGGTAAGCACGTCGTTTACGCACATAGCAACCAGGTCTATACCTATGGTGCCGTGTTGCCCCGCCATGAAGGCGATTTTTAACTTCGTCCCCACGCCGTCCGTACCGCTTACCAGCACGGGGGCCGTGAATTTGGCAAGGTCTAGTTTGAACAGGGCGTTAAAGGAGCCTATGTCTGTGAGTACCTCATTTCTGAAGGTCTTTTTGATAAATGGTGAGACATCTTTAATGAACGAATCGGCCTTTTCTATGTCGACGCCCGAGTCTTTGTACGTCATGCGTGTGGATTTGCCGTGGTCATTCATTGCAGTTTTGTACGGCTGATTTTTTGTGCGAAGCCGATGACTCTATTGATTTAGGGTTGCCAAGGGTCTCAAGCGCCATGCAGGCCGCAGCCGATTGGGCAGTTTTTTTGTTCTTACCGCTGCCTGTACCCATACATTTGCCGTCCAGATATACCTCGTAGACAAAATCCTTGTCGTGGTCATTGCCGCTCTCCAGGACAAGTTTATATTCGGGCAGGGAGGAGAAGAGTTTCTGGCTGATTTCCTGCAACTCTGTCTTATAATCAAAAGATGTGTGGTTACTTAAGATCTGTGTTAAAATGGGCTGATAGAGGCCAAGTATAACCGCCTTCGCAGCCTCGTAACCTCCATCCAGAAACACTGCGCCAAAGATTGCCTCAAGCGTATTTGCAAGCAGAGAGAGTTTCTCCCTGCCACCTGTCATCTCCTCGCCCTTGCCAAGCTTCAGGTAGTTGCCCAGGTTGATGTCCTGTGCCAGTTGAGAGAGAATTTTCTTCGATACAAGATAAGATTTTAATCTCGACATCTCGGATTCGCTGAAAATAGTGTGGATAGTCTTGTCGTTTTTCCTGCAGAAGACATGCTCCGTATACAAGGTCTCTGAGATGGCAAGCCCCAGGACTGCATCCCCCAGAAACTCCACCCGCTCGTTATAGGGCTGAGACTTGTCCAGGCACTCGTGATAGTACGACCGATGCGTAACGGACTCAATAAGCAAGCCCTTGTCATTAAAGTAGTAGTTTATGGATTGTTCCAGAGATGTAAGCAGTGCCGGAAGTACCATTGTTAAAATGTCGATCTCTTAAACACGATACAGGCGTTAGTGCCTCCGAAACCGAAGGAGTTTGACATTGCGTACTCTATGTCGGCCTTGCGTGCCTTATGGGGGACATAGTCTAGGTCGCACAACGGGTCGGGGTTATCGAGATTAATAGTTGGTGGTATAATGCCATTGCAAAGGCTTAGGACGGAAAAAACACCTTCCACGCCGCCTGCCGCGCCCAAAAGATGCCCTGTCATGGATTTTGTTGAACTTATGGCAAGCTTATAGGCGTGGTCTTTGAACAATTTTTTAATCGCCATGGACTCGAGTTCGTCGTTAAACTTTGTCGATGTGCCGTGGGCATTTATATAGCCGATTTGCTCCGGTTGAATCCGGGCATCATTTAATGCCGCCTGCATACACCTGAATGCACCGCCGCCGTCCGGTGACGGGGTAGTGATGTGATAGGCGTCGCTGCTCATGCCATAGCCGCAGAGTTCGGCATATATCCGTGCCCCTCTGTTTTTGGCGCTATCAAGGCTTTCGAGGATTAAGATTCCGGCCCCCTCAGCCATGACAAAGCCGTCCCTGTCTATGTCGAACGGGCGGCTTGCCTTTTCGGGAGCGTCATTTCTCCTTGAGAGCGCCTTCATAATGGCAAATCCACCAACGGACAGGGGTGATATAACGGACTCCGTACCGCCTGCTATCATGGCGTCGGCCTCGCCGCGCTGGATTATCTTAAAGGCATCTCCTATGGCGTGGTTACCGGAGGCACATGCTGTGGCAACAGCCGAATTCGGCCCCTTAGCGCCATACTTCAGCGATACATTGCCCGCGGCAAGATTTATTATCAACATTGGTATGAAAAAAGGCGATATCTTTCTGTGCCCGCCCGCTAAATAGGCATTGTGGTAGTGCTCGATAGCGGGAAGCCCGCCAATGCCAGAGCCTATCAGGACACCCACTCTGTCTTCGTTTTCCCCGGTTATCTTCAGGCCCGAATCGTTCATGGCCATGTCAGAGGCGGCCATCGCGAAATGAATGAACCTGTCCATCTTTTTTACCTCTTTTGGGTGAATATAGTCTTCGGCAACAAAATCATTCACCTCACCGGCTATCTGCACGGGGATATCAGGGTCGTTATAGCGTGTAATCCTGCCTATGCCGGAGACACCCTGAAGGAGCGCGTTCCATGACTTCTCAACACCTATGCCCAACGGTGTTATAAGCCCAAGCCCAGTTATTACTACCCTTGTCTTGTCCATTCGTTCAGTCCGCCTGGTTCATTATTTTACTGAAATTAACCGAGTTTACTTTTTATGTAATCAATTGCGTCCTGCACTTTTGCGATTTTCTCCGCGGCCTCGTCCGGTATCTGAATGGTGAATGCCTCCTCAAAGGCCATTACCAGTTCTACCAAATCAAGAGAATCGGCCCCCAGGTCCTCTACGAACGACGAATCCGGCTTGATTTGCCCCAGATCTATGCCTAGCTGTTTAGAGATTATTTCCTTTACTTTTTCTTCTACCATTTAATTGACCTCCGTATGTTTTATCTTCATTCAGAACCTGCTGAATTATTATCCGTACTAGATAGCTACATATACATCCCGCCGTTTACGTGAATCACGTTTCCTGTAATGTAACGCGCCTCTGGCGAGACCAGAAAGGCCACTGCGTTGGCAACGTCATCGATTTCCCCAAATTGCCCAATGGGTATGGAGGCAAGCATATCCTCTTTAACCTTATCGGGCAGGTTGTCTGTCATAGCCGTTTTTATAAAACCCGGCGCCACGGCGTTAACCGTTATGCCGCGTTTGGCGTATTCCTTTGCCGTGGTCTTTGTCAGGCCCAGAATGCCTGCCTTGGAGGCCGAGTAATTCGCCTGCCCGGCATTGCCGATAAAGGCCACTATTGAGGCTATGTTGGTTATGCGTCCGTACCTCTGTTTAGCCATTAGCTTTACTGCCTCTTTCGTACATAAAAACACGCTCTTGAGGTTTATATTTATAACGGCATCCCAGTCCTCGTCCTTCATTCTCATTATCAGAGTGTCGCGTGTAATGCCGGCGTTGTTTACAAGGATATCAAGCCTGCCGAACTCTTCGACTATCTTAGCAAATGCCCCGGATACCTCGGCTGAATTCGATACGTCGAACTTTAACGGCATTGTCCTGACCCCAAGGCTCTCTATCTCTTTGGCACTGCTCTTTGCCTCTTCGATATTTATGTCTGAGATAACGATGTTTACACCCCTTTGCGCAAGCACACG